>JAPPKP010000199.1 GCA_028819955.1 Rhodospirillaceae bacterium
GATTCGCAACCGCTCGCCCGAGGACCGCAGACGTGTCCAATACATTTTCCAGAACCCGGACGCGTCGCTCAATCCGCGCGCGACCGTGCAGGCGACGCTGATGCGTCCGCTGCAGCAGTTCTTTCTGCCGTCGCGCGGCGGGTTCCGCGAAAGGGTGGAGCGGGCGCTGCACGAGGTGCGGCTTCCCGCGAGCTACCTGGCCCGCTATCCCGTCGAGCTTTCGGGCGGCGAGCGCCAGCGCGTGGCGATTGCACGGGGTCTGATCGCCGAGCCGGAGCTCCTGCTCTGCGACGAGGTGCTGTCGGCCCTCGACGTCTCGGTACAGGCGAGCGTTCTGCGGCTGCTCCGCCGTCTCAAGCGCGAGAGCGCGATCGCCATGCTGTTCATCTCGCACGACCTGGCCGTGGTCCGCTCGCTCGCCGACCGCGTCGGCGTGCTGTTCAACGGCCAGCTTCTCGAATTGGGCGGGGTCGAGGAGATTTTTGGCCCGCCCTATCACCCCTACACGCGCGAGCTGCTGATGGCGCAGCCGGGCAGCGGGCTGGCCGCAGCGGAGCCCGCCGACACGACACCGGCCGTGGCGGAGGACGCCGGAGACGCGCCTGGGTGCGCCTTCGCCGGGCGCTGTCGCTGGCAGCGGGGCGCGCTCTGCGAGGACGAGCGGCCGCCCTGGCAGGATGCCGGCCGTGGCCTGCGCATTCGCTGCCACATTCCGGCGGACGAGCTGCGCGCGCTGACGTCCGGAGGAGCGCCGGGTCCCGCCAACGAGTTGTCGTCGGCGCCCGCCGACGCGACCTGCGGAGCTACCCCGACCCCGCGATGAGCGCGCGGTACGCGCCCACGAGCTGCACGGCGCCTTCGTAGATGAAGCCCAGCTCGTCCTGGGCTTCGAAGAAGCGCGCGCCCTTGGATATCCACCGCCCGGCCCCCTCGATCCCGGCCGCCGTGGTGCCGAAAGGAACGCTGTGGGCCTTGCAAAGATCCAGGATCTCCTCGGCCGGCGCGACGACGTCCGGGTGGTCCCAGTCGCCGGGCTGCCCCATCTCCACCGAGAAATCGCCGGGGCCGACATAGACCATGTCGACGCCGGGCGTGCTCACGATCTCTTCGGCGTTCTCGTATCCCTTTCGCGTCTCGATATGGACGACCAGCGTGGATTCCGCGTCCTGATCGGCCATGAAGCGCCCATAGTTCAGCTCGCGGCCATAGTCGCTGTTGCCGAAGCCCGGCGCGACGGCCCTCGACCCCGCCGGCGGAAACTTCATGTAGTCCCGCAGGGTCTCGATCTGATCGCGGGTCTCGGCGCGCGGGAGCTGAATCCCGACGATGCCGCAATCGAGGAGCTTCGCGGTCGCCGCGCGCTCAAGCTGCGGGATCTTGGCGATCGCCGGCAAGCCGTTGTCGCGCGCGGCGAGGACGGTGTCGGATAGTGCCGAGGGCTGGATGAGGGTGTGCTCGGTCTCGATATAGAGGAAGTCGAAGCCCGCCTGCCGGTAGATCTTCATCAGCGACGGGCGCGCATACTCGGTCAGGATGCCGCCGACCAGGACGTCGCCGGCCGCGAGGCGCGCCTTCAAGTGGCGCCCCGGCCCGCCCTCGGCAAAGGGCGAGACGATGGGGCTCTTCTCGGTGCCGGACGGCATGCGTGCCATTCGATCTCCCCCCTTCGGGCGTCGCGCTCCGGCGGTAAAGCGATTCGCGACAGTCCGACCCGGCGCGGGGCGATTGCAGAACCTCTGAGCCGGCCGAAAAGCGTCTAACGGCAATGCCTTAACCGATTTCCGGGCCGGAATAAAGCGAATCGCAGGTTCCGCAGTCCTGTCTCGTTCAATTTCAAAGGGTTAGCGGCCGCGTGGGCCGATTGCGGAACCTATTGCGGAACCTGCCGCGGAGGCCCGGAGCGGCCGCTGGCAGGGCTTCGCATGGGGCCGTGCAAGGGACGCTCATCGGCCGTGCAGGCGCCTCGCGCCCCCACCGGTGCGCGCAGGTCGTCAAGCACCCCGGCCATGCCAATGTTCAAGCCGTGCCGCGCCCCCAGCCGCGGACGGCGAAGCCGAGGCGGTCGAGGGCAGCGGCGATGTCGGTCGCGTCATTGAGTGGGTTCGCCAGCGACGCGGCATGGGCATACGACACATTGCCGATCACCAGCGCCACGCGCTGGCCGGCCGAGGCGGGCGTTGCGAACGCCAAAGATAGAAGCATCGTAGCTGCGAAGATTATCGCCCAGGGGCTCCGCCCCTGGACCCCGGAGGTAAGGAGGTAAGGACTCATGGGGTGAGCGTCCGGGATACACGGAACCCGGTGTCGCCGCTGCGGCTCCCGGCGGAGTACCTGAAGCGGAACGCGGAGCGGAGGATCCTCGGTTTGCTGTACCAGGAGCCGCCGCGGAGAACGCGCCTCCCGCAATCGCCGCCCGTGACCCAGGCCCTGCCATCGGTGGGCGCGCCAGCGTAGCTCCCGTGCCAGCAATCCTCAACCCACTCCCACACGTTGCCGAGCACATCGTGAAGGCCGAACCCATTCGCGCCGTATCTCCCAACCCGTGCAGTATGAACCGAACCGTCACGGCAGGACGCATTATCCCAATCAAAGTTGAGCTCCGACTTTGCGGTCTGGTCGTAACCGTTAGCGTGCGCGCATTGTGCCGAAGCGTCGTCGCCCCAGTAACGGGACGTTCGGCTCCCCGCCCGCGCCGCATATTCCCACTCGGCTTCCGACAGCAGGCGGTATCGCTCACCGGTCTGTCGCGAAAGCCAGTGCACATAGGCCTTCGCATCTTCCCAGCTCACGTTGGCTACAGGGCGCTGCCCCCGGCCCCAGCCCTCGTCATCGGGCCGGTATCCGTTGCAGCCGCCCGCCGCAACGCACGCATCCCACTCCGCAAAGGTCACCTCGTACTTGCCCACCGCGAAGGGATCGGAAATCGTCACCCGGTGCTGCGGGCCTTCGTCGTCGTTCCGGCCCTCCTCTGATGCCGGCGAGCCCATCGTGAACGAGCCCGCCGGGACCTCCACCATCTGAGGGCACTCGGGGCAGTCCCGGAATACCCGCCCCGGCTGCGTGGCCTCCCGCTTCCGTGCCTCTTCCTCCGCCCGCTTGCGCTCTTCTTCCTCAGCCGCCTTCTTGCGTGCCGCCTCTTCCCCCGCCGCCAGCAGTACCTTGGCCGCATCCGCATCCAGATGGTCCGTGGCCGAGCCGCCTCGAGACGCTTGCCAGTCTCCAATCGCGGTGCGCGTGCGTTGGCCGAAGAGGCCGTCGGCCGGGCCAGGATCGAACCCCAGGGCCGCCAGACCCATCTGTATTTGCCGGCGCTCCGCCCGCTTGAGACCCAGGGACGCCTCCATCTCTTCCGGTGACGGAGCCGGAGGCGCCAGGGAGTTCTCCAGCTTTCCGATATGCTCTTCGGCCAGCTTGGCGTAGACGGTGCCCGGGTACTGCTCGACGATCAGGCGGTAGCTGGAGAGCGTGTTCACACGCTCTGCCGCTTCATAGGCCCGCGCCGCGAGCTGCTCCTGGGTGAGTTCCGCAGGCGGCGGATCGGTGACCGTCGTGGGCGCCGGCTCTGGAGGCGGGGGCTCCTCCGTCTTCGATACGAAATAGAAGTCCCCGCGCAGCGAACTGTTCTCCCATGGCGTCTGTTCGCCGTTGGTCGCCTCCTCGACTGCCACGCGCACACGCTTGAACACGTCCTCGATCTTCAGCCCGGGCACGACCAGCGCCTCGGCCAATGCGGCGGTGTACGGAGAGTTCTCCCCCTCGCCGTCGTACGCCACCTGCTTCGGCGCCGCCGCATACGCGATCAGCGATCCCGACGGCGCGTTCATCTGCGCGAGGCCCTGGCTCGCACCCCTGTACCTGCCTTCGAACGGATTGTTCCGGCATGCATCGAGAATCACCATGTTCAGCCGGTTCCCCGCCTTCTCCATGCGGGCCAGGACCCAATCCATCAGCACCGCGTCGGTGTGGAAGTCCACCTCGCTCTCGATCTCCGCCCCGAGCGGGATCAGGTAGTTCTGTCCTCTGTCCTCAACCCCGTGACCGGCGAAGTAGAACAAACCGACTGTATCGCTTCCCGCCTCGACGAGCCGCTTGCCGAACGCCTTGATCGCCTCCTTCATTGCCGCCTGGTCGGCATCGGTCACGAGTTGCACCTCGAAGCCGCTGGTCTCCAGGGACCTGGCCATCAATCGCGCATCGTTGACCGGATTGAGAAGTTCCGGCGCGTGTTCCGGGTCGTAGCCGCCGTTCCCGACGACGAGCGCCACGCGCTGCCCGGCCGAGGCCGGCGTCGCGAGAAGCTGCAGCCCGAGCATCGCCGCGGCTGTCAACAGTACGACACCTCTGAACGACATCTCCCGCCCCCCTTCTTCCACGGAGGAAGCGTGAACACGCCCTTCCGGTGTCGCTCCCGGATACGGGCGTCAGAGAGGCACGGCGGGCGCCAGGCAAACGTCCGGCGTCTCAGCGCCCCGTCGTATACCCAACTCAATTGATAATAATATGCCTGAATGTTATGTAAGTCGATATTCGGGTGGACAGCGCGGTCGTGCAGCGCGGAGACCGGTGCCTCCGGATACCACGATCAGGGAATCCCGCTGCTGCAGGCCGACTCGGGGCCAGGGCAGCCCATTGGGCGTCTCTGGCGCTCCCGAACCGATCGCCTGATTTGCCGGCGGTCGACCGAGAATCCGAATGGGGGGCGGGGTGGCGATGTCGCCAGTGAAGGCAACGGGTCTGGTCTTCGCCCTGTCGGCGGCCCTGGTGGTTTCGGGTCTGCCTCGCAACGCGCCGGCGGAAGACGCGCACGACCCTGAAGATACCGTCTACGCGACCGGCGCGATCCTCGCGACCGAGGAGGAGCTTGCGGACAAGCCGCGCACCCCTCGCTACCGTAACTACCTTCCCCCGTACGTCGATCTCAGCGACCGGTTTCCCCCGGTGGGCCAGCAGGGATGGCAAGGCTCGTGCGTGGGCTGGGCGGTCGGCTACGCAGCTCGCTCCTACTACAACAGCCATTCAGGCGGCGGGACGCGACTGAGAGCCGACCAGATTCCCAGTCCCGCCTACATCTATGACTCGATTAGATGGCCCGACACGACGTGTAAGTCCGGAACGTACATTTACGATGCGCTGGACCTATTGAAGAAGGGGGCGGCAAGCCTTGCTCAATATCCGTACGACGAACACCGTTGCAGATCGCCTCAAGTAGCGATGCTCGCGCGAGCCGACAGGTTCCGGATCGCCGGGTGGCGGGTGGTGGATACCAAGGATCCCGATCAGGTGAAGGGCGAACTTTACAAGAAGCATCCCGTTATCATCGGCATGCACCCCAACAAGGACTTTTATGACCTGACAGGCCGTAAAGTGTGGCGCGCGGGCTACCCGGAAAGCGGCGACGAAGGTCATGCCGTCACTGTCGTCGGGTACTCCGAGCGCGGCCAGTACTTCACGATCGTCAACTCGTGGGGCCGAGGCTGGGGCGACAGAGGATTCGGCCGCATCTCGTACGAGACGTTTCAGAAACGTGTGCGGGCAGGCTACTCGATGCGGCTGGTCGGGGAGCCCAAACCCGATCCGCCCGAGCCCAAACCCGATCCGCCCGAGCCGAAGCCCGATCCGCCCGAGCCGAAGCCCGACCCGCCCGAGCCGAAGCCTGAGCCGCCCACGCCGGTCGTGCCCGAACTGGTCTTGCCCGAGATCGGGTGCGGACGCATCGCCATCGAGAAACGGGGCGAGGAGCAGGTCGTCGTGGGCTTCGTCGGCACCCAGGAGGACCTGGCGAAGATCCGGGAGGCGGCCGCCAAGGCGAAGGCGCGTGCAGAGGTCGCGCTTCGCCCCTGGCCGCAGTGCGAAGCCCTCATGACGATCGAGAAGCCCCTGGCGCAGGCCAGCTTGCCGACCATCTCGCTGCCCAGGTCATCGTACCGGGCCGAGGAGACGCTCGCCTTCGACGTGGCGATGGCGGACTTCCAGGGCTACCTGCACGTGGCCTACATCCAGGCGGACGGCAACGTGGTCAACCTGGTGGAGTCCGACGCGCTGACGCTCTCCACCTTGCCGCCGCAGACGCAGCTCACGTTCGGCGACGGGCTCGAGGGGCGGCCCAAGTTCACGGTCTCCGCCCCCTTTGGCAACGAGATGATCGTCGCCTTGGCCTCCAAGAGCCCGCTCTTCGCGGACGACCGGCCGCTCGTCGAGACCGAGCGCGAGTTCCTGACGGCGCTGCGCAAGGCCATCATCGCCCGGCCCGATCCCACCCAGCCGGAGCGGGTGGTGAGTGCGAGCTTCGTGACCCTCGAAACGACGGCGGGAGAATAGCGGCATGAGGACATCCGGCATCGCTTTCACGACGGCGGCGGCCCTCGCGGCATCGATCCTTGTTGTGTCCGGAGGCGCTGCCCAAACGACACCGACCGAGCAGGACATCATCGACGCACTGCAGAAGCCCGATGAGTCAGGCGAGCCCACCCGAGTACGCAGTCTCTCCGGCGACAGGGGCGTGACCGTCAGCGGCGGCGAGAAAGCCGTACCTTCCATCGCTCTGAAGGTGAACTTCGCCTTCGATTCCGCGCGGCTCGACAACGAATCCCTGCTGACGCTCGACGTGCTGGGCCGGGCGCTCTCCAGCGAGGCGCTCAAGGGCCAGGCCATCGAGATCGTCGGCCACACCGACGCGAAGGGGACGCTGGAGTACAACGACGCATTGTCACAGCGGCGCGCAGCCGCCGTCGTGACCTACATCGTCCGGAACTTCACGCTCGACCCCGCCCTGATCTCGTCGAAGGGCATGGGCGAGCGCCAGCTCCTGGACAAGGACAACCCTGAAGCGGCCATCAATCGGCGCGTCGAGATTCGTAATGTGACGCCGAGCAGCTAAGTCGCGCTCTGCGACACCCTGACCCTTGGTGCTGTCAAGGGAGGAACGAAACCATGGGTGGTTGGATACGTGGCAATGTGGCCTGGGTCGCAATTGCGTTCGCGTTTGCCGCCTTGCTCTGGTCCGAGCCGGCGTGGGCGTCCACCCGCGTCGCGCTCGTCGTCGGCAATAGCGGCTACGACCCGAAGCACGCACCGGAGCTTCTCAATCCGGTCAACGATGCGCAGTTGATGGCCAGGTCCCTGGAGACCAGCGGCTTC
>JAPPKP010000358.1:0-6626 GCA_028819955.1 Rhodospirillaceae bacterium
ATGCCCTGGAACAGCGCGACCGCGTCGTCGCGCGACCAGACCTCGCGCTCGACCGGCTCGTCCCGGCTCTTGATCTCGGCCATGCGTGCCTCGATCTTCTCGAGGTCGGTGGGCGTGAACGGCTCGTTGCGGGCGAAGTCGTAATAGAACCCGTCCTCGATGGCGGGGCCGATGGTCACCTGGACGTCTGGGTAAAGCTCCTTGACCGCCTCCGCCAGCAGGTGCGCGGCATCGTGGCGGATGACCTCAAGCGCGTCCTCGTCGCGCGCGGTGACCACGCGCACCGTCGCGTCGTCTTCAATGGGCCGGGAGAGGTCGCGCAGCTCGCCGTCGACCTCGACCAGAAGGGCCGCCTTGGCGAGTCCGGGTCCGATCGACGCCGCGAGGTCGGCGCCTGTCACAGGGGCGTCGAACGAGCGCGCCGCGCCGTCCGGCAACGAGAGTGTCGGCATGGCGGCGGTGTCGAGTCCCTGGTTGCTCCGTGAAAGTCGCGGCACTCTATCCAGGGCGCTTCGCCTGTCAAGCAGAGCGGCACGGCCCCTCATTCCCCGAGTGGGCCGGCGGTTGGCCGACTTGGGAGGCGTTTGGCAGATGATTTGGGGGGTTGGGTGTCGTCGCCCCGCCGTCCCGGCTGTCCGCGATAGGGCGTGGCGGCAGCGCTCGCTTGACAGGATGTCGGGCACCGCCGCATGATCCGGCCGCTTTTCGGCCGGCGCGCGGATCGCCGGCCGCCGCGTCGGGGCCGTAGCTCAGTTGGGAGAGCGTCGCGTTCGCAATGCGAAGGTCAGGGGTTCGACTCCCCTCGGCTCCACCATCCCCCTCCTTCAGACAGGCTCAGTTCGCAAGCTGTAGGCATGGTTTCGTCATTGCCGCCTCGAGGCTGGCTCTTGGCGACGGTCGGTCGCCGAGTTCGATGAGATGGAACCACCTGAGATAGCTGTCGAGGTACTTGGCGGGGATGCTGCGGAAGCCGCGCAGGAAGCCCTTGATCTGGCTGTGGCGGCTGTCGACCGTCTGGATGTGCACCGCGCCGCGCACCCGCTCGCCAGCCGAAGCGTCGATGCTCTCGTGAGGGATGTCGAGCGCCGCCAGCGCGGCCGCGCCCTCCGAAGGCTTCGACGGCACCGCAGCGACCTCCTTGCGCTGCGCCGCCGTCAACTCGTCGACACGCGAGAACCAGTCCCGAAACTGCGCGTGATCCATCTCTCCGACTCTCAAAGAGAATCGGTGCAGTTCTATCGTGGTGCATACGGTTCACGAATTGAGCCAAGAGAAGCGCGCGGCCGACCGGCCGTTGGCCGCGCTCCCCATCGCATGCAAGACTCCGCGCCTCGCCACCCGATCCCTCCACACCGCCGAGTGAGAGCCATGGACTCGCTGAACCGCCGCTTCACCGTGCGCAAAGAAGATTTCGACCGACCGGTGCTGGTGACCGGCTCCAGCGGATGCATCGGGAGCTGGGCGCTTGCGATTCTCGTGCGCGCCGGCGTGCCCGCCGTCTCCTTCGACCTCGATACGAGCCGCCGCCGGCCGGGGCTGCTGATGTCGGAGGACGAGCTCGCGCGCGTGACCTGGGTGGAAGGCGACATCGCCGATGCCGAGGCGGTGGACCGGGTGGTGGAAGAGAACGGGATCGGCGCGATCCTCCACCTCGCGGCCCTGCAGGTGCCCTTCTGCAAGGCCGACCCCGTCGCAGGCGCCCGCGTCAACGTGGTCGGCACGGTCGCCGTATTCGAGGCGGCCCGGCGCCACGGCCTGCGCCGGCTCGCCTACGCGAGCTCCATCGCGGCCCACGGCGCGCCGGCGGGAAGCCCCTACGCCTCCACCCTCTACGGCGCCTACAAGGCCTGCGACGAGGCGATCGCCCGGACCTACTGGCTGGATTGGCAGGTGCCGAGCATCGGGCTCCGCCCCGGCATCGTCTACGGGGTCGGCCGCGACCAGGGCATGACGTCGAAGACCACGGTCGCGATCCTGGCTGCGGCGGCCGGGCGCGACTACGAGGTGCCCTTCACCGGCGCCATCTCGTATCTCTACGCGGGCGAGGTCGCGGCAGCGCTCCTCCAGGCCATCGCGCGGGACGGCGGCAGCGCGCCCGCCTTCGACATCAACGGGACCGTCGCCCCGATCGAGGACGGGCTGGAGGCGCTCCGCCGCCTCGCGCCCGGCGCGCGGGTGCGGGCGGGCGGCGACCCACTACCCTTCCCCATGGAGGACCAGGACGCGCTGCTGCGCGCGCGCATCGGCGACTACGGCGCGATCTCCATCGAAGAGGGCACGGCCGAGACTTTCCACGCCTTCCAGGTATTGCTCCAGGATGGGCGGGTGTCAGTGGACTTTTGAAGTACCGCCCCGATCACAGGTCGAGGGCGGTCACCCGGTCGGCGTGGGTCTGGATGAAGGCGAGGCGGGATTCGGGGCGACGGCCCATGAGCTCCTCGACCCGGCGCGCCGTGGCCGTGCCGGCGTCCTCGGCGACCTCGACGCGCAGCAGCGTGCGCCGCGCGGGGTCCATGGTGGTCTCCTTGAGCTGGGCCGGCGGCATTTCTCCGAGGCCCTTGAAGCGGCTGATCTCGACCTTGCCGGAGCCGGCGAACTCGCTGGCAAGCAGCCGGTCGCGGTCGGCGTCGTCGCGGGCATAGCGGGTGGTGCCGCCCCGCGCGAGCCGGTAGAGCGGCGGCTGCGCCAGGAACAGATTGCCGCCGTCGATGAGCCCCGGCATCTGGCGGTAGAAGAAGGTCATCAGCAGCGCTGCGATGTGGGCGCCGTCCACGTCCGCGTCGGTCATGATGACGACGCGCTCGTAGCGGAGCGCGCCCGCGTCGAAGCGCGCGCCGGTGCCGCAGCCCAAGGCCTGAACCAGGTCGTCGAGCTCCTTGTTGCCGCGCAGCTTGTCGGCGCTCGCGCTCGCGACGTTGAGGATCTTGCCGCGCAGCGGCAGCACGGCCTGAGTCTCGCGGTTGCGCGCCTGCTTGGCGGAGCCGCCGGCCGAATCGCCCTCGACCAGGAAGATCTCGGTGCCGTCCGCGGCCTCGCGCGCGCAATCGGCAAGCTTGCCCGGCAGCCGGGTCTTGCGGGCCGCGCGCTTGCGCGCGACCTCCCGGTCCTTTCTGCGCCGGAGCCGCTCCTCGGCGCGCTCGACCACGCGCTCGAGCAGCAGGTTGGCGGCGGCGGGATCGGCCGAGAGCCAGTGGTCGAAGTGATCGCCGAGGGCGTTCTCCACCAGCCGGCCGGCCTCGGGCGAGGCGAGGCGCTCCTTGGTCTGCCCCTGGAACTGCGGGTCGCGCAGGAAGACCGAGAGCAGCGCGCAGGCGCCGCCGGTCACGTCGTCCGCCGTGAGCTGGGCCGCGCGCTTGTTGCCCACGAGCGTGCCGTAGCCCTTCAGCCCGCGCACAATGGCGGAACGCATGCCCGCCTCGTGGCTGCCGCCCTGGCTGGTGGGCACCGTGTTGCAGTGGGAGGCGACGAAGCCCTCCTCGTCCTCCGGCCACGCCAGCGCCCACTCGATTCGCCCGGAATCGCCGTTGAGCGCGCCTTGGCCCGCGAAGGGCGCGGGCGTCAGCGTATGGCGCTTGCCGAGGGTGGCGTTGAGATAGTCGACCAGGCCGCCCGGATAGTGCAGGACCGCCGTCTCCGGCACCGCGCCGGCATCGGCGAGCAGCGCCGTATCGCAGGACCAGCGGATCTCGACCCCGCGGTAGAGGTAGGCGCGCGTCCGCGCCATCTCGAAGAGCGCGCGCGGCCCGAAGCGGACGCCGCCGCCGAAGATTTCGGGGTCGGGGTGGAAGCGCACCAGCGTGCCGCGCCGGTTGGTGACGGGGCCCGCGTCCTCCAGCGGGCCGGCAGGCGTGCCCCGCGCGTAAGACTGCCGCCACAGGCGCTTGTCGCGTGCGACCTCGACCGTGAGAGAGTCCGAGAGCGCGTTGACCACCGAGAGGCCGACCCCGTGCAGGCCGCCCGAGGTCGCGTACACCTTGTCGCCGAACTTGCCGCCGGAGTGCAGCGTGGTCAGGATCACCTGCAGCGCCGAGACGTTCTCGTACTTGGGATGCGGGTCGACGGGGATGCCCCGGCCGTTGTCCTTCACCGATGCCGAGCCGTCGCCGTGGAGCGCGATCTCGATCCGGCTCGCGTGGCCGGCGATGGCTTCGTCCATCGCGTTGTCGATCAGCTCGGCGAGCAGATGGTGCAGCGCCCGCTGGTCGGTGCCGCCGACGTACATGCCGGGCCGGCGGCGCACCGGCTCCAGCCCTTCCAGGATCTCGATGTCGTGCGCGGTGTAGTCGCCGTTGGCGGGCGGCGCGGGCTGGGCCGCCGACGCCCTTCCCTTGGACCGCCGGCCGGGGGCGCGCGGCGCCTTCCGCGCGGCCTTGCGCGCAGGCTTCCGCTTCTTGGCGGGGGCGCTCTCGTCGAGCCCTGCGAAGAGATCGAGGTTATCGGCCATGGAACGGTGCAGCGATCGGGTGGTGGCGCCGGAACATACTATAGGGAGCGGCCGCGCGCCTGCCAACGATCACACGACATGTTGTGCGTAATCGGCACCATTCTACCATAAATTGGGTGCTTGCGGGGCCGGCGACCGGGCCGCTCGCGCCGCATCCGCTGTTCCGGACGATCCCCGGCGGCATCGAGGACTGGGAACGGCCTTAGCTATTGCCGCCAGCGGTCGATCCAGGGGCCTCCGACACTGAGGTCGAAGGAGTCCTCGTCGAGGTTGCGGAAGCCCTCGAACGCCTTGGCGCGCCGGGCGAAAAAATCGTCCCAGTCCGGCCGGAAGGCCGGATCGTCCCCGCGGCGCATCACGAACGGGTCGAGATAGCCGTCCCAGCCCGAGGGCTCGTCGGGGCGCTGCCAGCGCAGGTCGACGCTCCAGCGCACCCTGTCGGAAAAATTCTCGAGGGAGCGGTGCGGCAGCATCTGGTTGATGAAGAGGACGCTGCCGAGAGCCATCTCGCACGTCACGGTCTCGTAGTCGTCAAGGTCCGGCTCGGGGATGTAGAGGTACCAGGACTTCGGGTTGGCGACGTCGCGCTCGACCTTGTGATCGAACACGCCGGCCCTGTGGCCGCCGCGCTTCACCTGCATGCAGCCCGTCTCCGCCGTCACGTCGAGGAAGGGGATCCAGGCGGCGGGCTGGTGCGTGCCCTCCGCGCCGGGCAACAGGTAGGCGGTGTCCTGATGCCAGGGCACGGTCATCAGCTCCGTCTGCGGCGTCTTCGAGCGCACGTTGCAGACCGGATGGCCGGCGATGTCCGGGCCGATCAGCTGCTCGACGACGGCGAGCAGCTTGGGCGAGCCCCAGAGCGAGGCGATTCCGCGCCCGAGCAGGCCGCTGAAGTGGAACATCACGGCGGCCGTGTTGTGGGCGCGTTCGATGGCGGTGAGCCGCTCGAAGAAGCCCAGCTCGGCGTAGGTCTCGGGGATGCGGCCCGCGTCGTGGAGCGCATCGGCCAGCGTGCCGACGTGCGCCTCGATCTCCTCGATCGCCGGCCGCAGATCGTCCGGCGTCAGCAGTCCGCCCGCGACGACGAACCCGTGGTCCTCGTAGTGGCGAAGCTGGTCTTCCGTCAGCGCCATCAGTGTTTCCCTCGCAACAACCCGTTCTCGGCGCGCAAGCAGCGCCCGCCGCTGCGCGCCGCCTTTGCATACCCCCGCAACCTTTGCATACTCCCGCAAGTGCATACTCCCGCAAGCCGTCCGGGTCGAGCCCGGGTTGGCCACACTCCTCGCCGCGCTGCCAGCTGACCATGGCCACCGTCTCCCTCAGGGACATCGTGAAGGTGTACGGCAGGGATATCGCCGTGCGCGGCATCGATCTCGACATTCCGGACAAGGCGCTCGTGGTGCTGGTCGGCCCCTCCGGCTGCGGCAAGTCGACGACGTTGCGCATGATCGCGGGACTGGAGAGCATCTCCTACGGCGAGCTGCGCGTGGACGGCCGGCTGGTGAACGAGGTGCCCGCGCGCGATCGCGGCGTCGCCATGGTGTTCCAGTCGTACGCGCTCTACCCGCACATGAACGTGCGCCAGAACCTGGAGTTCTCGCTCAAGCTCGCCAAGCTGCCGCGCCCGGAGATCGAGAAGAGGGTGTCGCGCGCCGTTGGGGTGCTGGAGCTTGCGCCCTATCTCGACCGCAAGCCGGCCCAGCTCTCCGGCGGGCAGCGCCAGCGCGTGGCGATGGGGCGGGCGATCTGCCGGGAGCCGGAGGTCTTCCTCTTCGACGAGCCGCTCTCCAATCTCGATGCCAAGCTGCGCAACCAGATGCGGGCCGAGATCAAGCGGCTCCAGCGGCGGCTCCAGGTCACGACCATCTACGTCACCCACGATCAGGTAGAGGCGATGACGCTGGCCGACGTCATCGTGGTCATGCGCGACGGCATCATCGAGCAGACCGGCACGCCGCTGGACGTCTTCGAGAACCCGGCCAACATCTTCGTGGCCGGGTTCATCGGCTCCCCTCAAATGAACTTCTTCGAAGGCGTGGTCGAAGCCACCGGCGGCGAGACCTTCGTGCAGGGCGAGCACCTGCGCCTGCCCGTGATGGCAGGCCGCTTCGCGACCGTCCCCGCCGCCGGAGAGCGCGTCGTGGCCGGGTTACGGCCGGGGGACATAGTGCCCGAAGGGCAC
>JAPPKP010000358.1:6636-7078 GCA_028819955.1 Rhodospirillaceae bacterium
CGGGGGGGGGGGGGGCGCGGCCGGTTGCACTCCGCGCCCCAGGCCCACGGCATGAAGCCGCGCCACGGCTTCTCGTTCGCATCGCAGGTCGAGTTCACCGAGATGCTGGGCAACGAGACCCTGCTGTTCTCCTCCATCGGAGGCGACGAGTTCATCAGCCGCATGCACCGGCCGCGCCTGGTCGATGCGGACGAGACCATGACGTTCACGCTCAATCTTGAGAGAATGCATCTGTTCGATGCTGAAACGGGCCGGTCCATTCGGGCGGCCTCAACCCAAACCTGAAGGCAAGGAGGGAGATTCATGAGCCTGAGGTCGAAAATTTTGGGGGTGGCGGCTGCCCTGTCGCTCACCGTGGGCGGTGCCACCGGGGCGCTCGCCGCCGATGTGCAGCTCTTCCACGACAAGGGCTTCTGGTCGGAGGCGTTCCAGAAGATGGGCG
>JAPPKP010000125.1 GCA_028819955.1 Rhodospirillaceae bacterium
GCATGCCGCGATGCTGCCGCACCCGCCCGGCCCCGTGCACCGCACCATGGTCCGGAGGGTCTAACCAGCATGCGTTGAGCCCAAGACCACATAACCGAACCAAAAAACGAGGACGACAACCACTCTACACACTGCCACGGCTTTAGGGCTGTCTGTTGTCAGTTTAAGTCACGCTTCATTCGCCGCTCTCCTCCTGTTCGGGTGAGCTTTGATCCGATTTCCTTCGTCCGAATATTCCTCTACCTCGTCCGTTCTTCCGTTGCCAGAATGGCTTCGGCTCTTTCCCGTACGGGACGTCGGGATGAAGGGCATCTTGCAATGCCTTGTGATCCTCCGCTCCCAGATGCTTTCTCAACAACAATGCATCCGCATGGGCAAAATAATTCTCTGCAAGTCGAGTATTGTATCTGTATAGCTGTACCAGTATTTGCACTAAGTAAATTGCAACAACAAGCACCCCTACGCGGGTTAGACTCGCTGCAACCAACAATTCCGTGTCGGTGATTGATTCCAGACCTCCTTTATTTCGGTCTGTTACCTTACCAATCATCGCACTCAAGACATCGGAACGAGCTCGATCAATCGCATTGTCGAGTGACACTAATCGGTTTTCTATCAACCTTATCTCCAAAGGAACCTGTGACTTCCGCACCTCAACTGATTTCAGCCCTCCCTGCAAATTTGCTGTCTGTTCGTCCATGCTTTGCAACAAAAAGCCCGTAAAGTCGTCATGGTCAATAGGCAATCGAGCAACCTTACTTTTGATGTCTGCCAGTTGCCGCGTCAGTACTACTGCTTGAAGCTCAACACTGACCTGTTCATCTCTTAACCAACTAACCCTTTCTTGTAGATCAGTTCTCTCGGCGTTCAATTCTGCGAGAGGATCAAATCTGTTGATACCGATTTCAGCTATTTTTCCAGCAAATACGATAAATAGAGCAGTGACAATTAATACGGCAATGATGACGTAAAGAATTCCTGTTGCTCTATGCATCATCGAGTGCGCGCGGAGGCGAATAGCACTGACAGCTAGCCGCACATTCCCGTGAGGCTCTGTTGATATTGTGGACAATAACCCCTCAATATCGGCTTCGCTGCGTCGAGGCTCGTGATGCTTCGGCGCGTCCTGAGTGACATCCGGTGACTGGAATGGAGTACGTATCCAATTTAAGTTGGCAGCCAATACCGCCAAAACCGGGAGAATAAACGTAACGATAATGGACACTATATCTGGATTAGAGGACAGGGGATACTCCAGGGGAAAATACAGTATTAGAATAACCAAGACTGCCGCCAATATTAGTCCGACGGCGACATATGAAATGTTCTGGCCAAATATACGGGAAAATCGACGGTGGGCCAGAACGCAAATGCCTGAGAGAAGGACTATGCTAACGACCAATATTGGCGAAATGGCGATGGTCTCTATGAGGTCACGTGCTTGTAAAGCCAAGAGATCTAGCTGGAGATTCGCAATGATCATCCAATACAGAAGTATTGCGAGCGATGACCAGGCAGCAGTCCGCGCCATCGATGCAAAGTGCGCAAAACGACTATTCATCGTCTAAACTCGCGTGCTTCATGCGGCGAGCGCGCTGCCGACGCTGTAGGATGTAACCGACAGAGGCTCGTTATCGGTGGTTGTCGTGGGCGTAGAACTTTCGTCATGGCATGGGGCAGTGCGCTAACACCCCTTCCCTTGTCACATCGCATATATGATAGATACGGTATGATATTCGTGATATAACAAATTTGCCAGTTTCGTAGCGGTCGTACGGTCTTGGCGAGACGGTGTGAATGGATTGCCGATGCACCTCCCCGGGGGTTGGTCAGTTCAGGTGCAAGAGAGCGCTGAGGCGGGTCGTGGCGCGCCCCGTCCGGAAGCAACCGTGCGCTGTCTCCTAACCTATCCCGCGGCGCGCCTCTCCCCTTATGTTATGGTCGCTGGCAGTCCCTTGTGCGGTAGAGCGCGCGGGGGATACCGAAGGAGCCACAATGACCTCCAACCGGATGCCGGGCCTCGACTTCGGGCTGGGCGAGACGGCGGACATGATCCGCTCGTCCGTCGAGAGCTTCGCGCAGGCGGAGATCGCGCCGCGGGCGGAAGAGATCGACGCGAGCAACGAGTTCCCGCGCGACCTCTGGCCGCGCCTCGGCGCCCTCGGCCTGCTCGGCCTCACGGTGGAGGAGGAGGAGGGCGGCAGCGGCCTCGGCTACCTGGAGCACTGCGTCGCGATGGAGGAGGTGAGCCGGGCGTCGGCCTCGGTCGGGCTCAGCTACGGCGCGCACTCCAACCTCTGCGTCAACCAGATCAGGCTCAACGGCACGCCTGCGCAACGCGCCCGCTACCTGCCCAGGCTGATCTCGGGCGAGCATGTCGGCGCGCTCGCCATGAGCGAGCCGGGCGCGGGCTCGGACGTGGTCGGCATGCGCACCCGCGCCGAGCGCCGTGGCGATCGCTACGTCCTCAACGGGTCCAAGATGTGGATCACCAACGGGCCCGACGCCGAGGTCCTGGTGGTCTACGCCAAGACCGACCCTGAGGCCGGCAGCCGGGGCATCACCGCCTTCCTGATCGAGAAGGGGATGCCCGGCTTCTCCACCGCCCAGAAGCTCGACAAGCTCGGCATGCGGGGCTCGAACACGTCCGAGCTGGTGTTCGAGGACTGCGAGGTGCCGGCGGAGAACGTGATCGGCGAGCCGGGCGGCGGCGTGGGCGTGCTGATGAGCGGGCTCGACTACGAGCGCGCGGTGCTCGCCGCCGGGCCCTTGGGGATCATGCGCGCCTGCATGGACATCGTGCTGCCCTACGTCCACCAGCGCCGGCAGTTCGGCCGGCCCATCGGCACCTTCCAGCTCATGCAGGGCAAGATCGCGGACATGTACACCGCGATGAACGCGGCCCGGGCTTACGTCTACGCCGTGGCGCGCGCCTGCGACCGGGGCGAGACCAGCCGCAAGGACGCGGCGGGTGCCATCCTCTTCGCGGCCGAGAAGGCGACCTGGATGGCGCTCGAGGCGATCCAGGCGCTGGGCGGCAACGGCTACGTCAACGAGTTCGCCACCGGCAGGCTCTTACGCGACGCCAAGCTCTACGAGATCGGCGCCGGCACCAGCGAGATCCGCCGCATGCTCATCGGCCGCGAGCTCTTCGAGGAGACGGAATAGGTTTTCCTTTCCCTCAAGCGCCGGGCGCTCGCTCCGCTCGCTTGGCTACGCGCCTCGCGGCGCGGCGCGCGGTCGCGCGCTCCGGTCCGCTTCGCGGCCCGGCCCGTTATCGTCCAGCGCCTCGAAGGTGCCGACCATGTTTCTCATGCGCTATCGGCATAGGGAGATGCGCGCGCGACACGCTTGCCGCCATCCGCCTGCCTTCCTATCGTGTGGTTCAGCGTCCCCCGGCCCGCGTGGCGGAATTTGGTAGACGCAACGGACTTAAAATCCGTTGGCCTTCGGGCCGTCCCGGTTCGAGTCCGGGCGCGGGCACCAATCAAATCAATGAGTTACGGATTGTCAGAGAGAGCCGCTATCGCGAGCCTGACAGAAGAGTCACCGTATCGTCACCGATAGGCCGCCATTCAATGGGGCGCCATCTCCCGCAGTCGGGCCAGCGGCATACGGCCGGACGGCGTGGCGCTACAGCCGGATCGTGTCCTGGAGCGAGAGGCGGCCCTTGAATGCCGTGTAGCCGGAATCGACGACGTGAATGCCGCCGGTCATGTGGCGGGCCCGGTCCGAGGCCAGATAGACGGCGAAGTTGGCGACGTCCTCCGGCGCCAGGATCGGCATCAGGTGAAGCGCCTCGAGCTTGGCCCGTTCCTCCGGAACGTTGAGGAATCCTGCCTGGTGGGGCGTGTCGACGAAGCCGGGGCAGATCGCGTTGACGCGAACGCCCTCGGGCGAGACCCCGGCCGCGAGAGAGCGCGTGAGGGAAACGACGCCGCCCTTGGCGGCGGTGTAGGCGTCGATCCCGGCCTGGCCGATCAGCGCATCGACCGTCGCCGTCAGGACGATCGAGCCCGCACCCTGGCGCAGCATGTGCCGGCACGCGTACTTGGCGCAGTAATAGGTCCCGGTGAGAACTAGGCCGATGATCCGGTCCCAGATGTCGTCGTCGAGCTCCGTCGCGCGGTTGTCGTGCTTGTTGACGAGCGGCACGCTCACCGCGTTGTGGAACAGCACGTCGATCCGCCCGTGGTCGCGTGCGGTCGAATCGACCATATCCCGGACCGACTGGACGTCGCGGACGTCGACCCGGCAGGGGACGGCTCGCCCGCCGCGACCCTCGATGCCGGCCGACACCTGCGCAGCGCCAGCCTCGTCGATATCGGCGACGACGACGCGCGCGCCTGCGGCGGCCATCAGCTCCGCGCCGGCGCGCCCGATGCCCGACGCGGCGCCGGTCACAATCGCGATCTTGTCCTCAAGGTCCGTCATCCGGCCTCTCCCGTTCCAGGCGCGCGCTACCCCCTGTACCGCGTGAGCCAGAGCGCGACGATCGTCGCGCCCACGGTCATCACGAGAATCGTGGTGCCGATCGCGTTGACCGTGGGCCGCAACCCTGTGCGAATGAACCCCCAGACGAAGGTGGGCAGCGTGTTGCCGCCGCCGATGTTGAAGAACGTGATGATGAAATCGTCGAGCGAGAGCGCAGCCGCAATCAGGGCGGCGCCGATGACGGTGGGCCGGATGATCGGGAGCGTGACCGTGAAGAACGCCTTGAGCGGCGACGCCCCGAGGTCGCGCGCGCTCTCCACCACGGTGCGGTCGAAGGAGACCATGCGGGCATAGACCACCAGGATCACGAAGGGCTGCGTGAACAGGAGATGAGCCAGGATCACCGTCAGCAGCCCGAGCTTCATCCCTGCCGCCACGTACGCCGAGAGCAGCGCGACCGCGAGCACCAGGGGCGGGAGCATGAGCGGCAGGCAGAGCGCGGCGATGCCGATGTTGGCCTGCCGGGGAGGCAGGCGGGCGAGGCCCATCGCCGCCATCGTCCCGACCGTCGCCGAGATCAGGGCGACCGCGCCGCTGATGATCAGGCTGTTCGTCAGCGCGCTCGCGAACTGCCGGTGCTCGATCATCGCCACCCACCACTGGATGGAGAGGCCGGTGATCGGGAATGCGCTGATCCCCCGGTCGGTGAACGAGAACAGCACCACCAGCAGCAGGGGCGACAGCAGGAAAAAGACGAACGCCCCTGCGATCGCGCGCCAGACGAGGCTGGACGTCCGGTCTACCGGGGCCGCCAACGTGACAGTGCCCAGTTCATGACGGCCACGATGATCAGTGCGCACACGAGGATCGAAACCGCCATCGCAGCCCCGAGGGGCCAGTTGAAGGACTTGCCGAACTGCGTCGCCACCATGTTGCCGATCATGACGACCTTGCCGCCGACCAGGAGCGGCGTGACGTAGTCTCCGACCGGAAGCAGGAAGCAGAAGGTGAAGGCCGCGATCAGGCCGGCCTTGCACTGCGGAATGATGATGCCGACGAGAATGCGCCAGGGCGGCGCGCCAAGATCGCGGGCGGCCTCGAGCGAGACATCGTCGAGGCCGCGCAGGCTGGCGTAGATCGGCAGGATCGCGAAGGGCAGCAGAAAATGAACCAGCGTCACGACGACGGCGCCGGGGCTGTAGAGCAGGGCCGTCAGCGGCTGGGCTACGATGCCGAGCGTGAGCAGCGCGGAATTGAGGACGCCCTCGTTGCCGAGGATCGTCTTCCACGCGTAGATCTTCATCAGGTAGCCGCCGAAGAGCGTGACGAGCGCGATCAGCAGCAGCGCGGTTCCCCACCTCCCGGCCTTGAAGCGCGCGATATAGGCGTAGACGAACCCGATCGCCGTCGTGAGCAGCGCAATCAGGAACGCCATTTCAATGGTGAAGAAGAAGATCGTGCCGTAGCGATCGAAGGTTTCGACGTAGTTCTTCGGCGTGAGGGCCGGCGTGAGCTGGTAGCTCTTGATCCGCCAGAAGCTGATCACGACGAAGTAGATGAACGGTGCGATGAACAGAACGGCGTACAGGCCGGCCGACGGCCCGACCAGCAAAAGGTTTCCTCTCCGGCTCTCCATCGCTCAGGAACGGCGCCGAGGACTCTCGCAACCGGTGCGCGGCCGCCCCCGCGTGGGAGCGACCGCGCAGCCCTAGGCGGGCTTAGCTAGCCTTGAACCGGTCCCACTCGTTCACCCAGTCGTCGAAGGTGGCGTGGACGCCGTCATCCTCCAGCGGCGGGAAGGCGTAGAACGTGGCCTTCTCGGCGAAGCCTGCGGGATCGTCATAGGGATAGAGCGCCCGGGACGCGGGATCCAGCGCCTCGATCGCCTTGGTGTTGACGATCCCCTGCACGAATTCCGTCCCGATCTTGACCTGGGCCTCGACGCTGATGATCTGGTTGCACAGCTTGTGGTCGGCCTCCCAGTTCGGCGCATCGGTCGCGACGCAATAGCTGTCGAGCCAGGCGAATGTTCCCTCCGCCGGGAAGGTGTACTCGACCACGGCACCGGCGTCGGCGGCAAACTTCTTGATGGCCTCCCAGCCGCTGAAGGTCACGACGACATCGCCGCGGGAGAGGGCATCCGAAAGCTCGCCCCAGCTGACGGCGACCATGCGGACCTGCTTCTCCTTCAGCTCGATCATGTAGTCGACCGAGGCACGCAGCTGATCGTGGGTGAGCGAGGTTGCCGACTCGGCATCGGTGACGATGCGGGCGGCCAGCATGATGTTGCCGAGGGGGTCGTCCATCATGCCGACCTTGCCTTCGTACTCGGCATTGAAGAGGTCGTTCCAGGAGCCCGGCGCCTCGGGCACCGCGGCGGGGTTGTACATCATCGGCGCGGAACCCCAGGTGAACGGCACGCCGTAGAGCTTCCCGTCCTGGTTGAGATTCTCGTCGTTCTTGAAGAGCGGCATGACGTCTTCGAGATTGGGAACCATCGAGGTATCGATCGGCGCGACCAGGCCGGTTCCGGCCAGCAGGGGCACGTAGCCCATGTAGGGCGTCACGATATCGACGGTGCCGATGCCGCCGGCCCGCAGCTTGGTGACGATCTCGTCGTTGTTGCCGATGTAGGTCGTGGCGAGTTCGATGCCTTCGCTCTCCATGAACCCGCCGACGAACAGCGCCTCGTCGTATCCCTGCCAGCCGAGAAAGACCACTTCACTGGCAGCGCGTGCCGAGCCGGCACCGAACCCGGCACCGAGTGCGGCGGAGCTCGCGGCGGCGAGTGCGCCGAGATTGAAACCACGACGCGTTACGGGCGCCATCGTGCGCACCTTCATCAAACCGGAATTTTTCATCCTTGAGCCTTCCTTTCTCGCGTGGCGGAACACGGTCCGCGCTGGTTGCACAAACGCAGGCGAGACATCGCGCCCGCGTGACGCTGTATCACTCCGATGCGACAACGCTATAGGGCACGAACTCGCCGTCTCGCCGATAGGCCTCGTGATAGGTCATCAGCTTGTCTTCGTCGACCTCGACGCCGAGGCCGGGCTCGTCGATGCGGCCCCATTTGGGACCGTCGGCGATGGGAATGCGCTCCAACAGAATGTCGTCGGTCATGATCTGCGCCGTCTGCTGATGCCCGTCGCAGGCATTCGGCGCGCACAGCATGGCGTGCTGCCCCGCGGCAGCCGTGATGCCGAGCTCGCCATGGGTGTGCTTGCAGACGAGCTGACCCTCGCGATCCGCCGTATGGATCAGGGCCAGAAAGCGGCGAAACGACCCGACCCAGTAATTCGACGCGCACAGGTAGTCGCAGCTGCGGCTCTGCACGATCCGGATCGCATCGGCCTCACGCCACAGCCCCTCGTTGGCGCAGAGCGCCGGCAGTCCCGGCTGCCTGAGGTCGGCCATGTTCTCCACCGGATCGATGGGCACCGGCGCCTCGACGAAATCCAGATCGAAGCGCGCGTGCCAGCGCAAAAGCGTACGGTGCGCCTCAGGGAGCGTCCAGGCCTGGTTCACGTCGATGCGAATACGCGCGTCGGGCCCGATGGCCTCGCGCAGCGCTGCCAGCATGTCCTCCTCGAGGGCGGTGTCGCGGCCGACCTTCAGATAGAACACCGCGTAGCCGCGGCCGATCCCGTCCCGCCCCTGCCGAGCCACTTCGTCCGGCGTGCCCCAGTGGAGGTAGTAGAAGTAATCGACCTCGTCCCGCAGTGCGCCGCCGAAGAGACGGTAGAGCGGCTGGCCGCAGGACTTGCCGCACAGATCCCAGAGCGCCATGTCGATGCCGGCGAAGGCGAAGTTGCCGGTCATCTCCTGAAACTGCCAGCCGCCGGATATGAAGACGTCGCGCGCAATGGCCTCGGTTTCCCACGGGTCCCTGCCGACGACGAAGGGCGCCATGCTGCGAATCGCGCTCTCGATGCCGGCGGTGTCCGCGGCGGTGCAGCTCTCTCCCCATCCGACGAGGCCGCAATCCGTCGTGAGCTTGACGATTACGTCGGAGACGCCGCTGCGGGCAACGATCGAGCTCAGCTCGTCGTGTTTGTAGGGAACGCGGACCGGAAAGGTCTCCAGCTTGGCGATGCGCACGCCCGCTCTCCGGCCTATCCCGGAAACGGCACTTCCGGCAGCCCTCGAACACCCGGCGACAGCGCAAAGATCCCGCCCGCCAACGGGTGCTCGTCGTCACTGGCATCGGGGTACCGGGCCGTCGTGACGTAGAGAATGTCGAGATCGTCCCCGCCGAATATGGCGCTGGTGACACGCGGGCAGGGCAGCTCGACCTTGCGGTCGATGGTGCCGTCGGGCGCCCAGCGCAACAGGCACCCGCCGTCCCAGCGCGCGTTCCAGAGGAAGCCCTCGGCGTCGATGGTCGAACCGTCGCCGAAACCCAGTTCCAGGTCATCGGTCTTGGCGAAGACACGGCGATTGGCGACCGTTCCGTTCTCGATATCGAAGTCGTAGGCGTAGATCCCGACGAGCGTGTCGCCGAAGTACATCACCGTGTCGTCGGGACTCCAGGCGACGGTATTGCTGATGCCGATCTCGGTATCCATGCGGTGGCAGGAGCCATCTCCGTCGATGCGCCAGAGACTGCCCGAGTTCTCCGACATGGGTTTCTCGGTGCCGTCGGGATTCATGTTGTTCTGCATCGTGCCGAACCAGAAACGGCCGCGGCGGTCGCTCTTGCCGTCGTTCGACCGGTTGCCCGGCAGGTCCGCCTCCGGGGCAACCAGGCGCTCGTGACGATCGGTGTCCGGATCCCAGGTGTCGACGCCCGTGGTGGTCGCGACGATCAGTCCGCCCTGCGCGCGCAGCGACATCGACGTGACCATCTCGGGGGTCTGCCAGGTGCGAAGCTCCCCGGTGGACGGGGTCCAGCGGTGGACCATGTAGGCGGGGACGTCGGTCCAGTAGAGAGCCTTTTCGGCTGGCGACCAGACGGGGCCTTCTCCCAGCCAGGACTTGCAGTCCACCACACACTCGACATCGGCCATGGCCGGTCTCCCCCCACGTCGCGCACGACGCGGGCATTATGGGTCAGCGGGATGTCGTTGCAAACGCGGGCCGCCGAGGCGGGGCACGCGGCCATGCCCACGGCGGGCTTGCCGGAGTGCCGGAAGCCTCAGTCGTCGAGGACCCGGTGCGCGTCGGGATTCCAGCCCACCTTGAGGGAGCTCCCGACCGCGAACATGCTGCTCCCGTCCAGGCTCGGCACGTGGGAGACGATGTCTTCGCCGCTGCCCAGCGCGATCTTGTACTTCACGTAGGGTCCGAGAAACACGACGTCCTGCAGGGTGCCGGTCAGCGCGGCATCGGCATCGCCGGTCGAGGCTTCGAGGGTGACGGCTTCGGGACGGACGATCACGCGAACCGGTCCGTCCGCGCCCGCCGACGGGAACCGCAGCCCCGCCTGCAAGGTAACGGCTCCGCCCATGCGCCGACCCGTGAGCACATTGGCCTCGCCGATGAAGGTGGAGACGAACCGCGTCTTCGGCTGCAGGTAGATGTCCTCGGGACTTCCAACCTGCGCGATGGCGCCGTCCGCCATGACCGCAACCACGTTCGCCAAGCCGAGCGCCTCGCCCTGGTCGTGGGTCACGAAGACGAAGGTCCCGCCGATCGACCGGTGAATTCGGCGCAGCTCCTCCTGCATCGCCTGGCGGAGCTTCAGGTCGAGTGCCGCAAGAGGCTCGTCCAGCAGCAGGACCTGGGGACGCATCACCAACGCCCGGGCTAAGGCAATTCTCTGCTGCTGGCCGCCGGAAAGTTCGTTGATTCGCCTCTCGGCGAGATCCTGAAGCCGCACGAGAGCGAGGATTTCCTGCACAGTGTCATTGATCTCCGAGCGGGTGCGCCTGGCGATACGCAATCCGTAGGCGACGTTCTGGCGCACTGTCATGTGCGGGAAGAGCCCCAACCCCTGAAACACCATGTTCGTGGGGCGTTTCTCGGGGCCCAGAGCTGTCACGTCGGCGCCGGCGATCTCCACGGTGCCGGTGGTGGGCGTGATGAACCCGCCGATCATCCTGAGCAGCGTCGTCTTTCCGCAGCCGGAAGGTCCAAGAATGGCAAAGAAATCGCCCCGGCTGATGTCGAGATCGAGGGGGCGAACGGCCTCGACCTGGCCATAGTTCTTGGACAGGTTGCGAAGCCGCAGCAGCGGCGCCTTCGGCGCAGCTATGCCGTTGTCGACGCTTCCCTTCGCAATCGCGCTATCGATTTCCGATGAACGGTCGTTCACGGCCGATACCCACACTACTTGCACAGTTGTCGAGGCACCGCCGCAGGCTTGCCGCTCCTCCTCGTGACTCCTCGCACCCAGGGGCAATAGGCGTCAAGGATCACAGAGTTTCGAAGCAGGCCGTGACCCTGGCGAAAGCTTCGGGCTAGACTGGCAAGAAACCCCGGGACCGCGATGGGAACACCGGGGCGGACGGCCCGCGCGCGTAGCGATCGACGGGCCGCGACACAGAGGGAGGGAACCGAGAAGATGAAACCAGTCAAGACCATTGCACTCGCGCTTGCCGGGGTGGGGATGGCCGCCGCGGCGGGGTTCGCCGATCGGGCCGAAGCCGAAGGCTTCAAGATCGGCCGCATCGTCAAGCAGGGCACGCATCCCTACTTCACCGCCGAGACGGTGGGGATGAGGGCCGCTGCGGAGGAGCTCGGCGTCGAGCTGCTGTACCAGGACGTGCAGACCGACACCGACCTCACCATATCGGCGCTGGACACCATGATCGCCGCCGGCGTGGACGCCATCGCGATCACCGTTCCGGACCAGCGCTCGGGCCCCGCCGTCATGGCCCGCGCCAACGAGGCCGGAATCCTCCTGATCACGCCTTACGATCCGATCGAGGACGACGAGGGCAACGTGGCACCCTACATCGGCCCGTCGAATCCCACGCTGGGCAGGATGACCGGCGAGGAGGGCGTGCGCATCTATGGCGAGCTCGGCTGGGCAAACGAGGCCGGGGAGCTTCGCGTCGCGGCCATCGAGGCGCAGCAGATCGAGCCGTGCATGGAGCGCAGCGATTTTGCGACCGCGGCGTTCCTCGAAGGGACCGGTATCGGCGAAGACCAGGTGATCCACATCCCGATCGCGCCCCAGACCACGGAGCAGGCGACCATCGCCCTCTCCACCGTGGGCGTCGCCAATCCGCAGGTCACCCACTGGGTGATCTTCGGCTGCGATGACAGCGACGTCATCGGCGGCATCCGCGGGCTGGAGGAGGCCGGATACACCGCGGAGTCGATCCTCGCCGTCGGCCCCACGGGCTCGACCGCGTGCGCGGAATGGGCGCACCCGGAGGAGACCGGTTTCAGGGCCGCCATCTATTTCGATGCCGGTGCCAACGGCAGGACCGTCGTGGAGACCATCCACAAGGCGCTCACCACCGGCGAGCCGTTCGCGGCCTACACGGAGATGATGGGCTTTCCCCAGACGCGCGCCGACAATTCGATGATGGGATGCGAGTGAGCTGACGGGGCGCGTTGCGCTCCCCGCAAGACGAGGGGAGCTGGCGTTCATAGGCGTGCCGGTAACGCCCGCGGCCTGCCCGGACCGACTTCGGCCGGGGTGGGCCGCGGGCTCACCATGGGGTTCGCGCGAAGCATGGTCCTGACAGCCGGGAGCGCGCCGGCTCGCACACGTGCGGGGAGAGGAAGCGCATGAGCCGGGGGTCGCGCGCAAACCGCGCCCTGGCCGCAGCGTCGCCCATCCGCGATGCGTTGCTGCGGCTCGCGTCGGGCTTCTACAAGAACTACGGGCTGCACTTCGGCCTGTTCGTCGCCCTTATCATCTTGATCGCGGTCTTCGGCTCGCTCAAGGGCGAGGTCTTCTTCCTGACCCGGAACCTGCTGAACATCGTCAACTCGGTGACCCTGCTGGGTCTGCTGGCGATGATGATGACCGTCCTCCTGGTGGGCGGCACCATCGACATCTCGGTCGGCTCGATCGTGGGGCTGTGCTCGATCACGACGGCGGCGGCGCTTGCGATGGTGGACAACCCTGCCCTCGGCTTCGTCACCGCCCTCGTGGTTGGCGCGCTGGCCGGCCTGGTCAACGGGTTCCTGGTGACCTACGGCAGGGTCAACCCGATCATCGCCACGCTCGGCACGCTATCGGCCTTTCGAGGGCTCGCCTTCATCGTCTCGGACGGCAAGTCGATCGGGGTCGTCAATCCGGGCTTCACCTGGATCGGCTCGGAGCGCGTCTTCGACGTTCCGGTGCCGACGATCGTCCTGGCGGTCGCCGCGATCCTGTTCCTCGTGTTCATGCGCCACGCGCGTGCCGCCCGCCACATCTACGGCATGGGCGGCAACATGGAGGCCGCGATTCTCGCCGGCATCAACGTCACGCGATACCGGTTCGGGATGTACATGTTCTCAGGGCTCGCCTGCGGGCTCGCCGCCATCCTGCTCACCGCCCGCTCCCATTCGGGCCAGCCGGCCTCGGGCAGCCAGGGGCTGGAGCTCGACGCGATCACTGCGGCCTTCCTCGGCGGCTGCGGGCTGCGCGGCGGCACCGGCTCGATCTTCGGCACGCTGCTGGGCGTCGTGATCATCGGGACGCTCAACAACGGGCTCATTCTGCTGGGCGTGCCGACCTTCTATCAGTTCGTCGCCAAGGGCACGCTCCTGCTCCTCGCAGTCATGATCCAGGAGTTCCGCCGGCCGGGTCCGCGGACCATTTACTAGAGCATCACACGATCGGACGCGGTCGCCGCACGGTTATCTGTCCGCATGCAGCGTGGCCCGGACGCCCCCACCTCTCCCCGGCCCTCTCCTCCCCGAGGGGAGGAGAGGGAGAACGGACGCCGCCGCCTACGTCCCCCCTCCTCCTGGGAGGAGGGGGAAAGGGGGAGGTGGGCACCGTTCGAGCCGCCGTGACCCCGAAAGGTCGGATGGTGCGCTGGCCCGCGCTCGACGGGCCAATGGGTGCCGCAGCGGTCACGAGGCCGGCTTGCCGCTCCTGACCTCGTGGGTCTTGACGCTGTCGGCCGTGAGGTAGGCGCGTTGGGCGCCCTGCAGCAGGTGGCCGCGCTCCTTGACCGCCTCGTCCGGCAACGTCTCGAGCGGCGTGTAGCTCGCGTGATGATGGGCGCGGAAGGGATCGTTGCGCGCCGCGTTGTAGCAGCAGAGCAGCGCCGTCCGGGGCTTGTCGGACTCGTTGGGGGCCGAGGCGTGCAGTGTGTTGCAATGGGTGAACAGGCAATCGCCGGGCTCCAGCTCGCAATGCACGTGCTCCAGGACCTTCATGGCCTCCTCGAGCCGCTCGGGGTCGACGCTCTTCTGGCCGCCGACATCGATGTGGGTGACGCGGCCCAAACGGTGTGAGCCTTTCAGCACCTGCAGGCAGCCGTTCTCCACGGTCATGCGGTCGACGGCGATCATCACGCTCGCCAGGTCCGGGAACAGGATGCCGTTCTCGTACCAGTAGCCGAAGTCCTGATGCCAGTGGAAGCCGCCGCCGGTTCGCGGCTGCTTGGCGATGAGCTTCGAGTGGTAGTGGTACACCTCGCCGCCGAGGAGCAGCTCCATGGCGCTCACGATCCGCGCGCAGCGGGCGATGGCGCCGAAGAGATCGTCGCCGGGATGGTTCCACACAACCAGCTCGGTCCGGCCCCATTCGGGGTCGGGTATCTGGACCATGTTCTGTTCCAGCGACTCGTCCCTGGCGACGGCGCGGTTCACGAGCGCCATCTCCTCCTCGTCGAAGTAGCCGCGCTTGAGGAGGATGCCGTCTTCCCGGAAGCGTTCGGCTTCCTCAGTGCTGACCCGTCCGAACTCCATGCCATGCCCTCCCTCGGCACCGCGCCGCCGCGGCGGCGGTGTCAATCGACGAAGCGCGCCGCCCCCGGCTCCAGGTACGCCCGCCAGGAGTCGGGGTACGTGAGGCCGTCCTTGACCTTGGCCTCCACCTCGCTCTCCATGCGCTTGATCTCGTCGACGTGGCCGATCACGTCGTCGAGCGCATCCTGGGGCACGACGACCACGCCGTCCACGTCGCCCACCAGGACGTCGCCCGGGTTCACCGTGACGCCGCCGATGCTGATGGCGAGGCCCGCCGTGCCGGGGCCGTTCCGTTGCGGCGAGTTGGGGCTGACGCCGGCGCAAAAGACCGGCAGGCCCACCCCGACGATGCCCGGCGTGTCGCGCACCGCGCCGTCGGTGACCAGGGCTGCGGCTCCGCGGTTCAGCAGCATGCCCGCCATCAGGTCGCCGATCACGGCGGTGCCGAGATAGGCCTCGGTTCCCACGACGAGCACGTCGCCCGGCTCCGCGTAGGCCAGCGCGCCGACCAGGCCCAGCTGGTCCGCCGGGCTGTTCATGCAGGGAAGCGCCGGCCCCACGAAGCTCTTCATGGCGGGCGGCGCATCCGCGATCGGCTTGATCGACGCATCCAGCGCGCCGAGCCCGCCGAGTGCGTCGGCGACCTGGCCGGTCATCGCGCCTTCCAGCTTGGCGACGGCGTCGCGCGGGGGCCGTTGGAAGCTGCGGCGGATGGTGAGCGCGGGCGGGGTTTCGAGCATCGCGTGATCCTTTCGCACTACTGTACTCGGACTTGGCCGGGCTGGCGGAGCCCTGCTTCAAGGGCTATGCGGCACCGGGGCGTCGTTGCGGAGCAGGTCAGCCTCCTTCAGGTCGGCCCAGAGCGCAGGCGGGATGGTCTCTTCAAGCAGCGCCACGTTCTGGCGCACCTCCTGCGCCGCCATGGCGCCTGGAATGATGGTCTTGACCGCAGGATGGGCGAGGACGAACTGCAGCGCCGCCGCCGCCATCGTCACGCCGTGCCGTTGGCAGACGCTCTCGATCCGGCCCACGCGCTCCATGATCTCGGGCGGCGCCGGATGGTAGTTGTAGCGCGCGCCTTCCACCGCGCCGGTCGCGAGGATGCCGGAGTTGTAGGGCCCGCCCAGGATGATCCCGACATCGCGCTCGACGCACGTGGGCAGGAAGGAGTCGAGCGCCTCCTGCTCGATCAGCGTGTAGCGGCCGGCGAGGAGGAAGCAGTCGAAGTCGGCCTCCCCGAGCAGCGCCTCGCAGGCCTGCCATTCGTTGACGCCTGCGCCGATGGCGGCGATGCGGCCTGCGGCCTTGAGCTCCGTGAGCGCGCGGTAGCCGCCCCGGTCGAAGAGCTCGCGCACTTTCGCGTCCGCTACCGACTGGCTGCCGTGGGTCGTCACGTCGACATCGTGAACCAGCAGGATGTCGACGGCCGCGACACCGAGCCGCTGCAGGCTCGATTCGTGGCTGCGCATCACGCCGTCGTAGGTGTAGTCGTAAACCACCTGCTTCTCGGGCGCGTCGATGAAGAAATCCTTCCACTTTTCGTCCGTGGGGCCATCGACGAGGAGCCGGCCGATCTTGGTCGAGAGCACGACGCCCTCGCGCCCGGCCCTCTCGATGGCCACGCCGAAGCGCTCCTCGGACCGCCCGAGCCCGTAGAGCGGCGCGGTGTCGAAGAGCTTGACCCCGGCGGCGAAGGCGGCGGCCAGCGTGGCTTGCGCCTCCTCTTCCGTGAGCCCGCGGTAGAGGTTGCCGAGCGGCGCGCCGCCGAAGCCGAGGCGGGTCACGTGGAGGGGGCGGGCCGTGCGCCCGCTCAGGCTTGTGGTATCGACTGCTTTCACCGGCGGATACTCCTATCGCTGTCGATGGGCGCGGACCGTCCCGCCGCGCCCATGGCCCAAGCAGTCTACCCGATGGCGGGGCGGAGCCCGAAGGGTGTCGACCATGCGGTGCACCTGCCGCGCTTCATCGACAGCGGCAACGAGAGGCGCCTACACTCGGCCCCAAGAATGAGCGAACCCAGCGACAGCTACACCCGGCACGCGCCTCACTTCGAGAGGGTCTACGACCTCGACGATCCGAGCCCGTACTTCAACACCATAGGGCCGGCCGACTACCGCATGCCGGTGGCCCTGGTCGGCGCTCTGAAGGCGATCCACGGACCGCTCCGCGCGTTGCGCGGCGCGGGCGAGACCCTGAGGGTACTGGACTTCGCCTGCGGCTACGGCGCCATCGGCGCGCTGCTGCGGCACGACCTCTCCATGGCGGCGCTCTACGCCCGCTACGCGGCGCGGCAGTGGCAGCCGGCCGACGGGCGGCGCTACTGGGCCGACGACATCGCCTTCTTCGCTGGCCTGCGCGCGCAAGGGCCGGCGTTCGAGATCGGCGGCATCGACATCGCCGGCAACGCCGTTGCCTACGCAGCGGCTCTGGGCTTCGTCGACCGGGCCTTCCCCGAGAACCTCGTGGACGACGCGCCCAGCGACGACCTGGCTCGCTTCCTTCGCGGCGTGCACCTGGTGGTCGAGAGCGGCGCGTTGGGCGTGATGCTGCCGGCCGCGTTCGCGCGCGTGCTCGATTGCGCCGGCGGCGAGAGCCCGCCCTGGTTCCTCTATTGCCCGCGTCCCGACGTGAATTGGTCCGCGCTGGAGGCGCTCTGGGCCGAGCGGGGATACCGCACCGAGAGCTTTCTCGGCGCGCCGGTCCGCTACCGCAGGCCACTGGAGGCGCAGGAGCGGGCGGTCATGCTCCGCCGTGCCCGGGGTCTCGGCAAGCCCGACGAGGCCATCACGCGGGACGGCTACATTCTGGTGGACATGACGCTGGCGCGGCCCGAGGCCGATGCCGACAACCCGCCCATCGCCCGGCTGCGGGGACAGCACGGCTAAGCGCCGCTGCATCCGACACTGCGGACCATGGTGCGGTGCACGGCACACGACTTTGCGGCCAGGATCGCGCCATGCAGTGCGAACGGTTCCACGCCGCGCCGGGGGGATCGCCCCGGTGTCCCGCCTCGATTGCGGTCTGCATCGACGCCTGTTCCGTGGAATCCCGCATATCCCACTCAATCCCACTTGTCCCACTTGTCCCACTTGTCCCAGCGAATCCCACCTATCCCAGTGAATCCCGTTTATCCCGGTGAATCCCACATATCCCAGTGAATCCCACATATCCCAGTGAATCCCACTTGATCCCGCTTATCCCGCTTAATCCCACGTAATCCCGGCACGTCCCGCCAAAATAGTGAGAGGCGCGGGCGGGACTCACCCGTCTGCCTGCCGCCCGCCACCGGCAGCCGCGAGCTGGCGGGTGACCAGCTGGCTGTAGAGGCCCGCGCGGGCGAGCAGGGCGTCGTGGCTGCCGGTCTCGGCGATGCGGCCGTCGTCGAGCACGACGATGGTGTCGGCATCGCGCACGGTGGAGAGCCGATGCGCGATGACCACCGTGGTGCGCTCCGCCATCAGCTCCGTAAGCGCGCGCCGCAGCATCGCCTCGTTCACCGCGTCGAGGTGCGAGGTCGCCTCGTCCAGGATCAGGATCGGCGCGTTCTTGAGGACCGCGCGGGCGACCGCGACCCGCTGGCGCTGCCCGCCCGAGAGCTGCGTCCCCCGCTCGCCGACCCGTGTCTCCAGCCCCTCCGGCAGGGCTGCGACGAAGTCCTCCAGCGCCGCGCGGCGCACCGCCTCGCCAAGCTCGGCCTCCGAGGCGTCGGGCCGGGCGATGAGGATGTTGGCGCGGAGCGTGTCGTTGAAGAGGTAGGTGTCCTGGGCCACCAGCGCGATGCGTGCGCGGAGCGCGTCGAGCGTCCACTGGCGCACGTCCTCCCCGTCCAGCCGCACCGTGCCCTCCGCCGGGTCCCAGAAGCGCATGAAGAGGTGAGCGACGGTGGTCTTGCCGGCGCCGGAGGGGCCGACCAGCGCCAGCGTCTCGCCGGGGCGGACCGTGAGCGTCACGTCGCTGAGCGCCGGCCGGCCGGTGCCCACGTAGGTGAAGCTCACGCCCTCCATCTCCAGCGCCGGCGCGCCGGGTGCGGGGCGGGCGCCGGGCCCGTCCGCCACCGCGATCCGTGCGCTGTGCACGGCATGCAGCCGTCGCGTCGCGCCCAGCGTGTCCGCCAGCTGCCGGCCGATGTGGGCGATCTCGGAGACCGGCAGGAAGGTTGCCATCGCTAGGATCGCCAGCAGCGGCAGCATCGCCGCCTCCAGCCAGCCGGCGGCGATCCAGGCGGTGCCGGCCATCACCACGGCAAGCCCGCCGAGGCCGGTCGCCGTCTCGATCAGCGCCATCTGGAACGTGAGGTCGCGGTAGTAGGGGATGCGCACCCGGTGGTGGCCCCGCACGAAGCCGAGGAACACCTTGCGCCGGGCCGCCTGCTGGCCGAAGGCCAGTAGCTCCGTCAGCCCCTGGATTGTGTCCACCGCATGGGCGTTGAGCAGGCCCAGCATCTCACGCGCCCGCCCGCCCAGCCGGTCCAGCCGCTTGCGCAGGAGGAAGGGGCTGAGCCCGACCAAGAGGATGAAGGGCGCGAGCGCCGCCGCGGTCGGCCAGCCGTAGACCAGCAGCGTCGCCACCACCGCCGCCGGCACCAGGATCGCGACCAGCGCGGGCGCCACCGTGTGGGCGAAGAAGTACTCCACCAGCTCCACGTCCTGCGTCGCCATGCCGACGATGTCGCCGGTGCGCCGGCGCAGCAGGTAGGCGGGCGCGAGCCTGTCCAGCTTGTCGTAGAGCGCGATCCGCATCTCGGTGAGGAGGCGGAAGGCCATGTCGTGGGCGACCCAGGATTCGAGCCAGTGCAGCACGCCCGCGAGCGGCGCGACCGCGTAGAGCGCGATCAGCAGCCCGCCCACCGGCGTGCCCTGCTTGATCCCCGCCACCACCAGCGCGCTCAGCACGCCGACCCCGATGAAGGCCACGACCCGTGCGACGCCGAGCCCGAAGGCGAGGTTCACCCGCCCGCGGAAGGGCCGCACCAGGCCGAGCAGCCGCATCCAGGCGCTCCACCAGCCCAGGCCCTCGGCCCGCAGCACCTCGTCGGCGGGCTCACCCAGCGTGACGGCCGCGAGGTGGCGGTCCTCGGTGGTGGGCTCGGTGGCAGGCTCTGCGCCCGGTGCGGTGGTCGGCGGCGCCTCCAGTCCCTCCCGCACCTGGTCAGCCATCAAGCGGTGGTAGACGCCCCGCTTCGCCATCAGCTCCGCGTGGCGCCCGCTCTCCACCACACGGCCTTCGTCCAGCACAAGGATGCGGTCGGCGTCGATCACGCTGGAGAGCCGATGCGCCATGATGAGCACCGTCCGCCCGCCCATGAGGCGCCCGAGCGCGTCCTGGATCACCGCCTCGTTCTCGGCATCGACCGAGGACAGCGCCTCGTCCAACAGCAGGATCGGCGCGTCCCGCAGCAGCGCGCGGGCGATGGCGATGCGCTGGCGCTGCCCGCCCGAGAGGCGGATGCCGCGCTCGCCGATCACCGTGTCGTAGCCTTGCGGCAGGCGGGCGATGAAGCCGTGGGCGTTCGCGGCCCGCGCGGCCGCCTCGATCTCGGCGTCGCTCGCATCCGGCTTGCCGAAGCGGATGTTCTCCGCCGCCGTGCCGTGGAACAGGTACGTGTCCTGGTTGACGACGCCGAAGCGCGCGCGCAGCGCCGCGCGGTCCAGCGTACGCAGGTCCTGGCCGCCGAGCAGGATGCGCCCCCGCTGCGGGTCGTCGAAGCGCATGAGCAGGCGCAGGATCGTCGACTTGCCGGCGCCGCTCGCGCCGACGATACCGACCCGCTCGCCCGCGCCCACCTCGAAGGAGAGTCCGTCGTGCGCGGGCCGCCGGCCGCCGGGATAGGCGAAGTGCACGTCCTCGAAGGCGAGTGTCGGTGCCAGCGGTGCCGCGTCCGCCGCGCCGTCGGCGTCCTCGATGGCGGGCTTCGTGTCCAGCAGGCGGAACAGGCTCGCCGCCGCAGAGCGCCCGTGCATCCCGGTGTGCAGCAGCGCGCGCAGGTCGCGCATGGGTCGGAAGACCTCGACCCCCATCATCAGCACGATCAGCAGCACTTCGATGCCGATGGTGCCGTCGATGACTCGGGCAGCGCCGATCCCCAGCGCAGCCGCCGCGCCCACCGCGATTCCGGCATCGGTGATGCCGCGCGAGGCGGAGTTGCTGGCCAACACCCACATCGTGCTGCGGAAGAGGTCGTGCGCCTTCTCGGCGAGGAAGCGTCCGCGCGCACCGCTCTGGCCGAAGGCCTTGAGCGTCGCCAGCCCCTGCACGGAGTCCAGCAGCTCGGCGCCATAGGCGGCGTAGGCCTCCTGCCGCGCCTTTGCGGATATCTGGTCCCAATGGTGGAAGGCCACCGGGGCCACGAGGGTGAGCAGGGCGAAGCCGAGCAGGACGCCTGCGAGCGGCAGATCGAGAAAAGCGGCGAAGGCGAAGATGCCGAATGGCGTGACCGCGGCGACGAAGAGCTGCGGCAGGTACTGGCCGAAGTAGGTCTCGAGCTGCTCGACGCCGTCGATCACGCTGAGCAGCACCTCGCCCGAGCGTTGCCCGCCGAACTGGCCGGGGCCCAGGGCCGCGATCCGGTCGAAGAGCCGCGCCCGGATCTGAAGCTGCACGAGGGCCGCGGTGTGGTGCGCAGCCATCGTGCGCCAGTATTCGAGCGCGCCCCGCGCCACCATCGCGGCCGCAACGGCGACGATGGGCAGGATCAGGTCGCCGAAGCTCTCGCCCTGGAAGACCCGCCCCAGCAGCCAGCCGAGCAGCGCGAGCCGGGCGATGCCCACCGCCGCAGACAGCAGGCCGAGCACGACCGCGCCCGCGATGCGCAGCCGCAAGCCCTCGGTGAACTGCCACAACCTGCGGTCGAAATACATTGGCGCCGCCCGTCCAACCCGCCCCCATCGACCACAAAGGCGCGGCCATGTCCAATGCGCAGACTACGCCGTGTTTATCGCCAATGGATCACGCGGAAGTGGGATGCATGTGATCCGGACATTGCCTTACGATGCGCATGGCCTTGCGCCAGTGAGGATTGCCATGGTTGCGCAGCTCGTCGACCGGACGGTGTCCATCGGAGACGGCATCGACCTTCACTACGTGGAGGCGGGCGAGGGCAGGCCGCTCATCATCATCCCCTCGTGGTCGCTGACCGGCGCGGCCTACCGGCGCCAGCTCCAGGCGCTGTCCGGGACACGGCGCGTGATGGCCTTCGACATGCGCGGCCACGGCGATTCGACCACGCCGGCGGGCGGCTATCGCGTGAGCCGGCTTGCGGCCGACCTGCGCGCGGTGATCGAGCGGCTGGAGCTCGACGAGGTCGATCTGATGGGGCACTCCATCGGCTCGTCGATCGTCTGGAGCTACATCGACCTCTACGGCGAAGACCGCCTGGGCCGCCTCGTCTTCGTGGACCAGGCCCCGTCGGTGACCGCGAAGGCCGACTGGTCGGAGGCGGAGCGCGTCACCTACGGCTGCCTGCTGCCGGACCTCAACGCCCTCGCCGAGTTCTACCTGCAGGTGCTGGCGGCGGAGACCGCCGAGGCCACCGTGCCGGTGATCGCGCGCCTCTTTTCGCCCTCGCTGCCGGCGGCGGAGCTGCTCTGGTTCGCGCGCGAGATCTGCAAGCTGCCGCGCCGGCACGCCGCCGACCTGCTGCACGACCACTGCGGGCTCGACTGGCGCGACGTGATCAGGCGCGTGCGCAAGCCGACGCTGGTGGTGGGCGCGGAGGCCAGCATTTTCTCAGCCGAGTCGCAGCACTGGATCGGGGCGCAGATCCCCGGTGCCGAAGTCGAGATTTTCAGGGCCGACGAGGGCGGCTCGCACTTCATGTGCTACGAGAACCCGACCAAGTTCAACGCGTTGGTAGAGGCGTTCCTCGCCTGATCGCGACTAGGCGTGGCCTTACGGCTCTGGCATCACATATTACATCACGCTATTATATGTGATGAATCGTGAGGTCGTGCCATGCAGTTCCAGGATTTCGTCGCGGACCAGGTGTTCTCGCCGACTCTGATTGCGGACACGCTGCGCACCACCAAGGCTGAGATCGCCGGCACCCTGGGCCTCGGAAAGGACGTGTTCACGCGCACGTCGCGCGTTCGCGCAAGGAAGACCCAAGTCCGTCTGCGCCAGATGCTGGAGATTCTCAACCGCGTCGAAGGCGCCACCGGATCGCCGATTGCAGCCTATGCTTGGTTCCGCGCCGAGCCGCTGCCGGGCTTCGGCGGCGCCACGCCGGATCAGTTGGTGCGCGAGGGCAGGGCCGAACACGTGCACGCGTACCTCGACCGGATCATGGCGGGCGGATACGCCTGAGCCCACGCCGCACCGATGCGGTTCCGGGGACTGGTTTACCGGGCGCACAATCCGCAGTGGTCCTGGACGCCATTGTCCGGCGAGGCCGCGCGCCGCCACGGCGGGCGCTTCAACCGGCGCGGCGTGCCGGCGCTCTACGCGTCGCTCGATCCGCTCACCGCCATACGCGAAGCTCAGCCCCTCGGCCGCCCTATGCAGCCACTTACCCTTTGCGCGTACGAAGTCGATGCCGAGCCCGTCTTCGATGCGCTGGACGAAGAGCGCCGTCAAGACCGGAGCGTGAGCGATATCGATCTGGACTGCCCAACCTGGGAAGCGGACATGCTGGCCGCCGCCGTCCCCGCATCGCAGGCCCTCGCGGATCGTCTGATCGCTGCAGGCTATGTCGGTATGCGCGTCCGAAGCTTTGCCATCGGCGCCGGTGCCGACGATGTCAATCTCGTGATTTGGCGATGGGGTATCAGCCCGCCCGCTCGCGTGGTCCTCATCGACGACGAGGATCGTCTATCCAGCGGGCAGCAGCGTTGATCGGGTGCCGGCCTCGAAGCTCCTTGAGGCGTGTGGATCGAACCGGTCGGTATCGGTTTGACAGGTTTCGGCCTTTTTCCTAGCGTCGCGCACCGGCACGCGGCTCGCCGGCGCCGGGGGAGGGCCCTGGGGATAGCCCAAGGGATGGCGATGTGACGATCGGGGCGGTCCTTCCGGTCAAGGACACGGGCGACGCCAAGCAGCGGCTGGCGGGTTTCCTCAGTGCAGCCGAGCGCCGGTGCCTCGCGCTCACGATGGCGGAGGACGTGCTGGAGACCCTCTCGCGCGTGGCGGGATTGTCGGAGATCGTCGTGGTGACGCGGGACCAGCGGGCAGCCGCGCTCGCCGCGCGCCACGGGGCGCGGGTGCTCGCGGAGCCCTCCAACGACGGCCAGAGCGCGGCGGTGGAGCGGGCATCGGCGTCGCTGAGCCGTGTCGGGGTCGACAGCCTGCTCCAGGTGCCGGGCGACGTGCCCGGCGCGAACGTCGCGGAGATCGAGGCGGTCCTAGCGGCGCATGAGGACGCGGGCGGCGACGGGCCGGCGGTGACCTTGGTGCCGTCGCACGACCGGCGCGGCACCAATTGCGTGCTCTGCTCGCCGCCGGGCGTGCTGCCCTTCGCCTTCGGCCACGACAGCTTCGGGCCGCATTGCGAGGCGGCGCGGGCGCTAGGCATCGCGGCGCGGATCCTCCCGCTGCCGGGCCTCGGATTGGATATTGACACGCCCGACGACCTCCGCGCCTTCATCGCCCGGCCGGCGGCGGGGCGCACCCTCGACTACCTGCGCGAGAGCGGGATCGCCGAGCGCCTTCTGGTAACCGACGCGGCCTGAGGCGGATGCGCGACACAACCCGCGAACTGCTCGAAGCCGCGAGAGACGGTCACCGCCCAGACGCGGCCGCGGCCCTGGTGCTCGCCGCCGAAGACAACCTCGCACCGCTGCTCGACTGCGCAGCATCGCTGCGCGACCGGGCGCATCCCGACGTCGTGACCTACTCGCGCAAGGTCTTCATCCCGCTCACCCATCTCTGCCGCGACGTCTGCCACTACTGTACCTTTGCCCGCCCGCCGCGCCGGGGCGAGACCGCGTTCATGACGCCCGAGGAAGTGCTGCGGGTGGTGGAAGCCGGCGCCGCCGCCGGCTGCAAGGAGGCGCTCTTCACTCTCGGCGACAAGCCGGAACTGCGCTACCGCGCCGCCCGCGAGGGGCTGGAGGCGCTCGGCTACGAAAGCACGCTCGCCTATCTCGCGGCGATGGCGAAGCTGGTGCTGGACGAGACCGAACTGCTGCCGCACCTCAATCCCGGAGTGCTGAGCCGCGAGGATTTTCGGGCGCTGCGCCGGGTCTCGGCCTCGCAAGGCATGATGCTGGAGAGCGCGTCCGAGCGCCTCTCCGCCAAGGGCGGTCCGCACTTCGGCTCGCCCGACAAGCGCCCGGCCGCACGGCTGGAGACACTCCGCCTCGCCGGTGAAGAGGCGGTGCCCTTCACCTCCGGCATCCTCATCGGCATCGGCGAGACGCGCGAGGAGCGGATCGAGGCGCTGCTCGCACTGCGCGATGCCCACGATGCCCACGGTCACATTCAGGAGATCATCGTCCAGAACTTCCGGGCCAAGCCGGGGACGCGCATGGCCGATGCGCCCGAGCCCAGCCTCGACGAGCTGCTCTGGACCATCGCAACAGCCCGCATCCTCTTCGGGCCGGAGGCCAACATCCAGGCCCCGCCCAACCTGAGCCCCGGCGCCCTGCCGCAGCTGGTCGCGGCCGGGATCGACGATTGGGGCGGCGTCTCGCCGGTGACGCAGGACTACGTCAATCCCGAGGCGCCCTGGCCGCATCTCGACGCGCTCGCGCGCGAGACCGCCGCCGCCGGCAAGGCGCTGGCCGAGCGGCTCACAGTTTATCCCACCTACGCGCGCGCGGGCGAGCGCTGGCTCGATCCGGCTCTGCAGACGCGCGTGCTAAAGGCCGTCGATTCAGAGGGCTATCCCCGCACCGACGCCTGGGTCACTGGCGCAGGCGAGCCGCCGCCAGAGGACCGCGTGCCCGCCCCAGCCGTCGTTGCGCCCGACATCGAGCGCCTTCTGGTCCGGGCCGAGGCTGGCGAGGGGCTCGGCGAAGACGCGCTGGCGCGACTCTTCGGCGCGCGGGGCGGCGCGTTCGACGCTGTCTGCACAGCGGCAGACGCGCTGCGGGCGAGGATCAGCGGGCCTGAGATCACCTACGTGGTGAACCGCAACATCAACTACACCAACGTCTGCTACTTCCGCTGCCAGTTCTGCGCCTTCTCCAAGGGCAAGCTGAGCGAGAACCTGCGGGGCCGGCCCTACGACCTGACGCTGGACGAGATCGTGCGCCGCGTGCGGGAGGCGTGGGAGCGCGGCGCGACCGAGGTCTGCCTCCAGGGCGGCATCCATCCCGATTACACCGGCGAGACCTATCTCGCGATCTGCCGCGCCATCAAGCAAGCCGAGCCCGCGATCCACGTCCACGCTTTCTCGCCGCTGGAGATCTGGCAGGGTGCCGCGACCCTCGGCCGCACCGTGCCCGACTTCCTCGCGGCGCTGCAGGAAGCGGGGTTGGGCTCGCTCCCCGGCACCGCTGCCGAGATCCTCGACGACGAGGTGCGGGCCATCATCTGCCCCGACAAGATCGCGACCGACCAGTGGCTCTCGGTGATGGAGGCGGCGCATGCGCTGGGCCTGCGCAGCACCGCCACGATCATGTTCGGCCACGTGGACGGGCCGCGTCACTGGGCGCGCCACCTCGCGCGGGTCCGGGCTTTGCAGGAGCGCTCCGGCGGCTTCACCGAGTTCGTGCCGCTCCCCTTCGTCGCGACGGAGGCGCCGCTCTACCTCAAGGGCCGCGCCAGGCGGGGGCCGACCTGGCGCGAGGCGATCCTCATGCACGCGGTGGCGCGGCTCGCGCTCTACCCGGTCATCCCCAACATCCAGACCTCGTGGGTCAAGATGGGGCGGGAGGGCGCCGCCGCCTGCCTCCGCGCCGGCGCCAACGACATCGGCGGCACCTTGATGAACGAATCCATCACCCGCGCCGCCGGTGCGAGCCACGGCCAGGAGTTCCCGCCGGAGGAGATCGAGGCGCTGGTCGAGCGGCTGGGCCGCACGCCGGTGCAGCGCACGACGCTCTACGAGCGGGCGCCCGCTGCGCGCCGCGCCGCTGCCCATGACGCGGCGCCGCTTGACCCGGTCGTGAACGCGCCGGCCCGACGCTACGAGCGGCGCTCGGCAGCGAGCGACCTCGTCCGCCCAGGGCTCGACGCCGGCGCACCGGCGGCGGAGTAAGCGGCGGCGTCAATCACTCCACCCGGCCTCGACGAATACTCAAGTCGGAAGGCCATGGGCGCGGCGCTCCTCGGCAATCATCGCTTCGAGCCGCGTATCCATCCCCTCCGCATCGACGAACTCACCCTCGCGCCGGTGCGACAGCAGCTTGTGCAGCGCCGCGGTCTCCAACGTCTCGGCATCGGTACAAACGTGCCCACCCATTTCAAGGCTTCGGGCGCGGAGGGGGTGGAGGGGGCGGCGGCTTGGGTGGTCTCGGTGGTGGCCCGAGTTTCTCGATAGGATCGGACTCATGGGGCATACCTGTTTGCCTCGGCCTCATACGCAGCCACTGCGCAACGCTCGTTGGTCTTGTTGTCGGTGTGGATATCCAGTCGGTTGGCGGCTGCGGAGGCGCGCCGCATGATGTCTTCGGACCGTTTCACGGTCTCATCCTCCGCGATCCGATCCGCGTAGACGCTCTCCCACAGGTTGCGGTACTCCGTCTCCAGGTCGCTGAAATCCTTGCTGACGGAGCCCAGCATCGCGGCGGTCTTACCGGGATCCACGACCAGATCCCAGATCGTCACGGCGAGTATGGCCAGACCGGGTGCGACGACGAAACCGGTCGGTATCACGTCGATCAGCGTGACCCCTGTCGCAATTCCCAGGAATGCCAGGAGAATTCTCAGAATGTTTCGGTGCAGCAAGTAGCGCCTAGCCTTGGCGTCGTAATATCTGGACCACCGCGCCATGTCGAGCAGACCCTGCCAGATGGCGCCTCTCGTCTGGTCGGAGATCATGGTTCCTCTCCGCACTCGGCAACCCAGCCGTACTCTACGATACTACCGCGGCGGTTTCCCGTCGATGGACATGCATCGGAGTCGCTGTATTTCAATCACTTGGTGTTCCTGACCGAAGGCGTCAACTAGGGGGACGCCTGCGATCGAGAGCAGTGCCCCTCCGTATGATAGGCTCGGCCCGCGCGCAGCCGCGGACACGGGTGAGGGAGAGGGACGATGGCGGGGTTCACGATTACGGCGACCAATCACACCAGCTTCACGGTCTCCAGCCTCGATCGCGCGATCGGCCTGTTCGAAGGCGCGCTCGGCTTCACGCTGCTCAACCGCTCGCCGCGCGATCCCAAGTTCATCGAGCAGGTGGTGGGCGTGGACGGCGCGGACATCGAGGTCGCCTACCTACAGGCACCGGGCCATCGCCTGGAGCTGATCGAGTATCGCGGCCCCGCCGATCGGGGCCGGGTCGAGTCGCGCCCCTGCGACGCGGGCTTCGCCCACATCGCCTTCGACGTGGACGACATCCACGAAGCGATCGCGGCGGCGCGGGACGCGGGCTCCGAGCCGCTGGGCGACCCCATCGTCGTCAACGCCGGGCCCAACAAGGGCGGCCTCGTGGTCTACACCCGCGATCCCGACGGCATCACGGTCGAGTTCATCCAGCGGCCGAAGGCGTAGCCGCCCCATGTTCTACGAGACCGCGCGCGCCGATCACGGCCTGCCGCACGACCCCTTCAAGTCCTGCGTGGTGCCGCGCCCCATCGGCTGGATCGCCACGATCGATGCGGCCGGCGGGCTCAACCTCGCGCCCTTCAGCTACTTCAACGCCTGCGGCGACCGCCCGCCGCAGGTGATGTACGCGCCGAGCGGGCGGCACGTCGAGGGCGGCGCCAAGGATAGCCTGCACAACGTGCAGGAGACCGGCGAGTTCGTCGCCAGCCTGGCCACCTGGGAGCAGCGCGAGGCCATGCGCCTCTCGTCGAGCCACGTGCTGCGCAGCGTCGACGAGTTCGCGCTCGCGGGCCTCGAGACCGAGCCCGCGCGGCTGGTGCGCCCGCCCAGGGTCAAGGGCGCGCCGATCCACCTCGAATGCCGGCTCCACAAGACGATCGAGCTGCTTGCCGACGACCCCGCGCGCTGCCGTAACTGGATCGTGCTGGGCCGGGTCGTCGGCGTTCACATCGACGACGCGATCATCACCGACGGCCGCGTGGACCAGTCGAAGTTCCGCCCCATCGCGCGGCTCGGCTACGCCGACTACACCACGGTCGACAGCCACTTCGAGATGCCCTTCCCGGACTGAGGAGGGGGGACGGGTACCGCGCCGGGGCTGAAAGAGCGGGAAGAACAGGGGCGCGGCACGGGAGACGGGCGCTGGGCCTCGTTAGGCGCGGAACGGGAACGCGTCGCTCACGTCGATCTCCTCCGCGCGCGGCGCGATCTCCGCCTGCGCGAAGCTCTCGACCGAGCTGCGGATCATGTCGGCCGTCTCGCCGAGCCCGAAATCGAGGCCTGGCATTCGGTTGGAGGTCATTGGTACTCCTGTATTGACCCGCTTCCTCAGCGGCGAATACGACCATAGCACAAGTAAGGGAAGTCCGGACATTACAGTGAGTAGATAGCGGTTCACCAAGAACTCTGCGAGAATACGAATCGACCGACAGCTAGTGCCCAAGATTGCGTTGCAACCAAACACACTTTTCCCTGTCTGGATCACTTTCCCCACACTGTTCGGCAGAACGCCGTTCCATGGCATGCTTTTACGAAGCGTCTCGAACTCCCAATTCCCGCGCCTTCCTCTAGGATAACGCTCTGCCTGCACGTACTGCCTACATGATAGATAAGTTGTCGAGGACTACGAAAATCGTCGCGACGCAACCCAACTCAACAGGACATCCACTTCGTTTTCTACAAAGAGAAAGGGCGGGAGTAAGCACCCATGATGGGATTGTACAGATTACGAAGAACCAAACACTTGGTTGGCAAATATAAGGAACTTGATAAGCAGGAGATCTATTTTGCACATCCAACTGAACTGAATGATCCGATGGAGGGATTTCGAGATATATATTGGCTAGGCGACCGCATCGTGTGGCAAAATTTGTTTCGACATTATATTTATTGCCTGCACATCACATGTGTTATCTCCAGAATCACCGGAGACACGGGAAAGGTAAAGCCCGAACATATTCCAATCACGTCGGACGTACCTGAGAACTGGACACAAGAGGCTGTTGATCTATTTGACGACATATGCACGAGGGTGTTTGAGCGCGCAAAGCTTCTCCAGTTTACTTTAAGAATTGGGAACGCCAAGCGCAAAGTGCGTCGTGACGAGTTGTTGTTCTATCTCTATTCGTTCCATCACGTCGCACTACACGAAATTGAGAGTGCATATTTTGATCACGGTTTGGCATCCAACAGACCATTGCCACTGGATCACACTTCAAATTTTGAGAATTCCCACAAGCTACAAGAAGTTCTTGGTGCGATTGAGGAAGAGGACGCACATTACGAACAGGTTTTCAAAGTCTCTTCATTCATGACGGAGCAAATTTCTCTAAGGTATAGGATGTCTCCGGATTCTTCAAGACCTGACAATATTACCGCCAACAGGCAGTTCATCGTATTGGACTTTCCGAAGAAGTACATGGAGCGTCTGGAAACCATCATGTATCCCAATTGGTACGTGGCATGTTTCTTGAGAAGTTATTCCAATTCGTCAACTTGGGGCAACTACGGGGATGGCCATAAGGGTGTTTGTCTAATATTCAAAACTGATCATGAAGATGAAAGAATTACCGTGCCCTTGGAGCAAATCACAGGCAATTCCAATCAGGGAGAGGAATGGCGCTGTAGACCGATGGAAGTGCACGAAGTGACGTATGGGGAAGTACACGACGAAATAGATTTCTTCCGATCACTCGGACAGCTTCCTGAGTCGAAATCCTTGGACGTGTGGTATAAAGATGCAACCGGAAGCATTAGCGATTGCGCCTCGCATATAGTTGAGGATATGGAAGCCTGGAGAGAGGGATATTGGCAGTCATTTTATCCGGGAATCAACAAGAAAACCGAGCACTGGAAATACGAACAGGAGAGCCGACTTATACTATGCAGCATGTTAGGCGAGTTACCAGACAAGCGTCAGCGCAAACTGAAATACAAATTCGAGTCTCTGAGGGGCATCATTTTCGGAATGCGAACGTCGGACAGAGACAAAGTAAGAATGCTCGACGTATTGAAGAAGAAGTGCAGAGAAAATGACCGAACAGAATTTCAAGTCTTCCAAGCATATTACGACCACAAGACAGGCAACATAGGAAAATACCCCGTAAACATAGATTTGTCTGAATGAGATATGGAAAGGCCGGCGGGGACGAGGAATAAAAGTGCAGTTAGGCTTACATAGTCAGGGCAGTCTAGGCGAGGAAGGCCGGCGCGGGACGTCAAGACAGCAAACCCACCTCTCCCTGTCCCTCTCCCCCCTTGGAAGGGCGGAGAGGGGACGTAGGTGGCGCCGGCATGTGCTTTCTTCTCGGCCTGTGGGGCGGAAGGGAAGGGAATGCAGGCAGCGCCGCTTTCTCCCCCTCTCCTCCCCGCCGGGGAGAGGGTTGGGGTGAGGAGGGGGCGGGAGCAGGAGCGATGGCTTCCTTCTGTCGTGCTCTCTTGCTCCCCGGACCATGGCGCGGGGTACGGGGGGCGGGAGCCGTGCGAGGATCGCGCCATGATGTGTGAGCGCGAGAAGCAGTGGGCCACGGCAAGTGATGTGAGCGGGCCTCTGCGGCCCTCTTGCCGTCTTGAGGGCGGGCCCCACTAGGGCCACCACGAGCCGCCTCCCAGCCGTCACTTGGACCGGCTTGAGCCACCTTGGGCCGGAATAGGCCGCATCAAGACTCTCTTCCCGACAGTATTCGCCCCACTCGTTCGACCCAACCGCTCGCGAGGCGGGCGGTCGCCATAGCGCACCGGCGGCCTGCCATCGCATCCGCAGACCGCTAGCCCTTGCATATAAGCGCCGGTGCGCCTACAAGGTCTAGCGATGCAGCCTGCGCTCCTGCCATCGATCTTCGGCGACCGGCATCTGCTGGGGATCGAGGGGCTTTCCGCAGGGGCGATCACTCACCTGCTCGATCTCTCCGAGGGCTACGTCGCGCTCAACCGCGAGGTGCAGAAGCGCAAGAGCCTGCTCGGCGGGCGCACTGTGGTGCTGCTCTTCTTCGAGACCTCGACCCGCACGCGCACCTCGTTCGAGCTTGCGGGCAAGCGGCTCGGCGCCGACGTCATCAACATCGCGGTGGCGAGCTCGGCGATCAAGAAGGGCGAGACGCTCATCGACACGGCGATGACGCTGAACGCCATGCACCCGGACATGCTGATCGTGCGCCACCCCGATGCCGGCGCCGCCCTGCTGCTCGCCAATCACGTGGAGTGCGCGGTGATCAACGCGGGCGACGGCAGCCACGAGCATCCCACCCAGGCGCTGCTGGATGCGCTCACCATCCGCCACCGCTTCGGCCGGATCGAGGGGCTCCGGGTCGCCATCTGCGGCGACGTGCTGCACAGCCGGGTCGCCCGCTCCAACATCCTGCTGCTCAACACCATGGGCGCGGGGGTGCGCATCGTCGCGCCGCCCACCCTGGTGCCGGCGGCGGTCGAGCGCATGGGCGTCGAGGTCTTCCACGACATGCGGGCGGGGCTCGCGGGCTGCGACGTCATCATGATGCTGCGCCTGCAGCAGGAGCGCATGCAGGGCACCTTCGTGCCGTCGGTCCGCGAGTACTTCCGCTTCTACGGCCTGGACCGGGCCAAGCTCGCCGAGGCCAGGGAGAACGCGCTGATCCTCCATCCGGGGCCCATGAACCGGGGCGTCGAGATCGACAGCGAAGTCGCGGACGACATCACGCGGAGCGCCATCCTCGACCAGGTCGAGCTCGGCGTCGCCGTGCGCCAGGGCTGCCTCGACGCGCTGAGCCGCAATCTCGGCCCGGCGCCGGTGTTCTGAACAGGAGCGCGGCGCGTGATCCACGAGCAGCCCACGGCCTACGTCAACGCCCGCCTGCTGGACCCCGACAGCGGCCTCGACGGCCCCGGCGCGCTGCTGGCGAAGGAGGGCGCGATCGCCGATTTCGGCCCGCACCTCTTCGCCGATGGCGTGCCGGACGGGATCGCCACGGTCGATTGCGGCGGCCATTGCCTCGCGCCCGGCCTCATCGACATGCACGTGCACTTCCGCGAGCCCGGCCACGAGCACAAGGAGACCATCGCGACCGGCGGCCTTGCGGCGGCGGCGGGCGGGGTGACCAGCGTCGCCTGCATGCCCAACACCAAGCCCGTGATCGACGACGTCGCGCTGGTCGAGTTCGTGCAGCGCCGGGCGCGCGAGGCAAAGGGGGTCAAGGTCTATCCCTTCGGCGCGGTGACCAAGGGGCTGGAGGGCAGGCAGCTCACCGAGATGGGGATGCTGGCGGAGGCCGGCGCGGTCGCCTTCTCCGACGACGGGCTGCCGGTCGCCGACAGCCAGGTGATGCGCCGCGCGCTCAGCTACGCCCGCACCTTCGACCTGATCGTGAGCCAGCACGCCGAGGACCTCTCGCTCACGAGCTGCGGCTGTATGGCGGAGGGCGAGGTCTCGACCCGCCTCGGCCTGCCGGGCATCCCCGACGAATCCGAGATCGTGGTGGTCGAGCGCGACATCCGGCTGGTGGAGCTCACCGGCGGCCGCTACCACGTGGCCCACATCTCGACTGCCGGCGCGGTGGATGCCGTGCGCCGCGCCAAGCGCGCAGGGCTGCCTGTTACCTGCGAGGTCGCGCCGCACCACTTCGCGCTCACCGAGCACGATGTCGGCGACTACCGCACCTTCGCCAAGATGGCGCCGCCGCTCCGGAGCGAGACCAACCGCAAGGCGATGGTCGAAGGTCTCAAGGACGGCACCATCGACGCCATCGCGAGCGACCACGCGCCGCACGATCAGGAGAGCAAGCGCGTGCCGATGGAGCGCGCGGCCAACGGCATCGTCGGGCTGGAGACGATGCTGCCGCTCTCGCTCGAGCTTTATCACGGCGGGCACCTCTCGCTGCGCGAGGTGCTGCGGCGGCTCACCTCGGCGCCGGCGGACCTGCTCGGCATCGATGCCGGCAGGCTCCGGCGCGGGGCGCCTGCGGACCTGGTGCTCTTCGACCTCGATGCGCCCTGGCAGGTCGACCGCGGCGTCTTCCGCAGCAAGTCAAGCAACACGCCCTTCGACGGCCGCCCGGTGCAGGGCCGCGTCCTGCGCACGGTGGTGGACGGCCGCACGCTTTTCGCCGCTGGGGCCTAGCGCCGGTCCGCCATGTCCTACGCCGACATCGCCACCGCCGGCCTCCGCTGCCTGCCGCCGGAGATGGCCCACGGCGCCGCGCTCACGCTCCTCGGGCTGGCGCGGCCGCCAGCGCCTCCGCCGCCCGACCCGGCACTCGCGCAGACTCTCTGGAGCCTGCGCTTCCCGACGCCCTTAGGCCTCGCCGCCGGCTTCGACAAGGACATCCGCTGCCCCGATGCGGCGGCGCGGCTCGGCCTCGGCTTCGGCGAGGCGGGCACGGTCACGCCCCAGCCGCAGCCGGGCAATCCGCGGCCCAGGCTCTTTCGCCTGCGGCGGGAACGCGCGCTGATCAACCGGATGGGCTTCAACAGCGCCGGCCTGGAGGTCGCCGCCGCACGGCTGGAGCGGTGGCGCCGTACGCACGGCACCGGACCGTGCCCGCTCGGGATCAACATCGGCGTGAACAAGGATAGCGCCGACCCAGCGCACGACTACGCCACCGGCCTCGCCCGCGTGGCCCCGCTTGCCGACTACGTGGCGGTGAACGTCTCCTCACCCAACACGCCGGGGCTGCGGGCGTGGCAGGCGGGCGATGCGCTCCGCCGCCTGCTGGCCGCGCTGGTGGACGCACACACCCGTCTCGACCGCGCGCCGCCCATCCTGCTCAAGCTCGCGCCGGAGATCGACGACGCGGCCCTGGCGGTGCTGATTGAGGCCATCGAGGACGCGCCCATCGCCGGCCTGATCCTCACCAACACCACGACTGCGCGCCCGCCCGGCCTGGTCTCGCGCCACCGGGCGGAGGAGGGCGGCCTCAGCGGCGCACCGCTGGCGCCGCGTGCGCTGGAGGTGCTGCGCCGCGCCTATGCCTTGAGCGGCGGCCGCCTGCCGCTGATCGGCGTCGGCGGGATCGATTCGGCCGAGGCCGCTTACGCCCGCATCCGCGCGGGCGCGAGCCTCGTCCAGCTTTACACCGCGCTGGTCTACCGGGGGCCGAGTCTCGTCGGAGAGATCACGCAAGGGCTCGCCCGGCTGCTCGCGGCCGACGGCTTCGCCTCGCTGTCGGACGCAGTCGGCGCCGACCACCGCGCCCCCACTGCGCCTGGTCACGAGACGGCCTCGATCTCCTCCGCGATGGCGCGGGCCGCGGCAAGTGGATCGGGTGCCTGCGTGATCGGCCGGCCCACGACCAGCGCGGTCGCGCCGGCGCGCGCCGCATCGGCCGGCGTCGCGACCCGCGCTTGATCGCCCTTGCCGCTGCCGGCGCCGCTCGCCGGGCGAATGCCAGGGACGACGATGTGAAAGTCCGGGCCGTGCGCCGCGCGCAGCGTCGCCACCTCGTGCGGGCTCGCAATCACGCCTGCCAGCCCCGCCTCGTGGGCCAGCCCTGCGAGGCGCAGCACCTGATCGTGCGTGGAGCCCGCGATGCTCTGGCGCGCCAGCGCGGCATCGTCGAGGCTTGTGAGCACGGTCACGCCGAGCAGGTTGGGCGGGGCGACGCCCTGGCGCGCGGCTTCCTCCTCCGCAGACTCGCGCGCCGCGCGCATCATGGCGACGCCGCCGGCCGCGTGGACGGTGAGGTAGTGCGGCTCCAGCGCGACCGCGCTGCGCAATGCGCCCGCAACGGTGTTCGGGATGTCGTGCAGCTTGAGGTCGAGGAAGAGCGGCCGGCCGGCGGCGCGCACCGCGCTCACGCCCTCGGGTCCGTACGCGCAGAAGTATTCCAGGCCGAGCTTGAAGCCGCCAACCGCCGGCGCGAGCAGGCCCGCCAGCCGCTCGACCGTGGCCCGGTCGCGCGCATCGAGGGCGCAATAGAGGGAAACCTTCGGCATGAGCATCCCGTTCGGGCGGCTATAGTCTACCCTCGCGCCGGGCGCAGGACGACCGCAGAGCGGGAGGGCAGGGGATACGGATGAGCCAGGCGGCGGAGGAGATTGCGGCGGTCCTGCTCGATACTGGCGCCTTCCTGGTGCGGCCCGAGGCGCCGTTCCGCCTGACCTCGGGTCTCTATGCGCCCTTCTACGTTAACTGCCGGCTGATCCTTTCGCGGCCCGAGGCGCGGGCGCAGGCGGCAGCGGCGCTGGCGGCGACGGTGCCGCAGCCCGCCACCACGGTCGTCGCCGGCGGGGTCACCGCGGGCGTCCCCTACGCCACCCTGGTCGCGGACCGGCTGGCGCTCCCCTTGGTCTACGTCCGCACCGAGACCAAGGCGCACGGCACTGCAGGCCGCATCGAGGGCGGCGCCGTCGCCGGCGAACGCGTCCACCTGATCGAGGACTTGATCTCGACCGCCGGCAGCATCCTCGCCTTCGCGCAGGCATTGCGCGACGCGGGCGCTGAGGTCGAACGGGTGAGCGTGCTGTTCTCGCGTGCCGGCGTGTCGGCGCAGCGGTCGCTGGAAGAGGCGGGGCTCGCGCTCGCCGCCGTCTGCGATCTCGACACGCTGCTCGCTGTGGCGCTGAGCCGCGGGCGGATCGACGAGCAGGGGCTAGGGGAGGTCCGGGCCTTTCTCGCTGACCCCGAAGGCTGGTCCGCCCAGCACGGAGGGTAGCGCCTCGCGATCAGAAATCGATGGCGCGGCCCTTGCGCTCCCAGTCGCCGTAGCGCGTCGGCTCCGGCCCCGCCGGGCCGCCCACCTCGGCCACCGGTTCGACACGCTCCTCGGCGCCGTCTCCAGCACCGTTGTCGGCGGCATTTCCCGACTCCGCCACCGCGACCGCCGCCGCGGCGACCGCCTCGCTCGCGGCGGTAAGCCGTGCCGTCTCGGTCGCCGTGCCGCGCGCCAGCACGTCCGGCCCGATCGAGGCGATGTCGGGAAGACCGCAGAGCCCCATGGTGAGGTCGAGCTCGCGGCGGAAGATGTCGAACACATGGGCCACGCCCGCCTCGCCCTTGACGGATAGGCCCCAGAACTGCGGCCGGCCGATGGAGCAGCAGTCCGCGCCCAGCGCCAGCGCCTTCACGATGTGGCTGCCCCGCCTGATGCCGCCGTCGAGAATGACAGCGGCGCGTCCCGCCACCGCATCGGCGATTGCCGGCAGCGCGTCCAGTGAGGCGGCGGCGCCATCGAGCTGGCGGCCGCCGTGGTTGGAGACGAACATCCCGTCCACGCCGTTGGCCACCGCCTCGACGGCATCGGCCGGGTGCAGGACGCCCTTGAGCAGGAGCGGCCCCTTCCAGATCGCGCGCAGATTGGCGATGTCGCGCCACTGCATGCCGGGGTCGGGCAGCCCCAGCATCAGCTGGGCGAGCGCGGTGAGGTCCTCGCCGCCGCCGGCCCTGCGGTAGTTGCCGAAGGTGATATTCGGGATGACGCGCCGCATCCGGAACAGCCAGCCCAGCTTGGTCGCCATGTTGAGGACCTCGCGGGTGGACATCGTGGGCGGAAGGACGAAGCCGTTGCGGATGTCGCGCTCGCGGTTGCCGACAAGCTGCGTGTCGATGGTCACGATCAGCCCCTCGTAGCCGGACGCCGCCGCGCGCTCCGCCATCTCCTGCGTGAGACCGCGGTCCTTGAAGATGTAGGTCTGAAACCAGAGGGGCCCGACGCCGGTCTTCGCCAGCTCTTCCAGGCTGCAGACCGAGCCGTGGCTGAGGCAGTAGATGGAGCCGGCCTTGGTCGTCGCCCGGGCCGAGGCGGCCTCGCCGTCGGGCCACAGCAGCCCGGCGAGCCCCGTGGGCGGGACGATGAGCGGCATGGAGAGCCGCCGGCCGAACAGCGTGGTCGAGAGGTCGCGGTTCAACGTGCCGCCAATCGGGCGCGGATAGAGGGCGAAGTCGTTGAAGGCGGAGGCGTTGCGGCGCAGCGTTTGCTCGTCCCCCGCCCCGCCGTCGACGAAGTCGAACACCGGGCGCGGCAGCACGCGCCGGGATCGCTCCCGAAGCGCCGCGATGTTGTAGGCCCGCCTCTGCCAGCGGGGCTTGCGTTCACTCGCCATCGTCATCCTCGCGTTGACGGCGCGACAGTATAGGCGCCGCGCGCCGCGCGCGCATGGCCCGTCGCGCCGGCTGGCTTGACCCGCTCCAGTGCGGGTAAGACACTGCCCCGCCGTCGAGAGCGCTCGGCGGCGAACGTGCAACGACCACGTGCGGCCGCCGGGCCGCAACAACGAGCGGACGGCCCATGAAGCTGATCGGCGTCGATGTCGGCGGCACCTTCACCGACCTCATCATTACCGACAGCGAGACGCGCGAGAGCGCGATCCACAAGGTGCCGACCACGCCGGACGACCCCTCGGAGGGCGCGGCGGCGGGTATCGCCGTGCTCTGCGAGCGGAGCGGGACGGCGCCCGACGCCATCGCCCACGTCTTCCACGGCACCACGATCTCGACCAACGCGGTGCTCCAGTACGACGGCGCCGAGACCGGCATGATCACCTCGGCCGGCTACCGCGATATCATCCACATCGGCCGTCACCAGCGGCCCCAGAACTACTCCATCATGCAGGACATCCCCTGGCAGGCGCGCCCGCTGGTGCGACGCCGCCACCGCCTCACCGTGAAGGAGCGGCGGGTGCCGCCGCAGGGCGACGTGCTGGAGCCGCTCGACGAAGAGGGCGTGCGCCAGGCTGCCCGGACGCTCCGCGATAAGGGCGTCGAGGCGGTCGCCATCTGCTTCCTCTTCGCCTACATCGACCCCACGCACGAGGAGCGGGCACGGGCCATCGTGCTGGAGGAATGGCCCGAGGCCTTCGTCACCACCTCGGCCCGGGTCGCGCCGCAGTTCCGCGAGTTCGAGCGCTTCACCACGGCGGCGATGAACGCCTTCATCGGCCCCAAGGTGCGCAACTACGTGCGCCGTTTCGAGGACCGGCTGAAGCAGGCAGGCGTCGCGGGCGACCTCCACATCATGGGGTCCAACGGTGGCGTCGCGACCGCAGCGATGGTGGCAGACGTGCCGGTGATCACGCTGATGTCGGGGCCGGCCGCCGGCGTGCTGGGCGGCGCCTGGGCGGCGGAGCATTCCGGGCGCCGCCGCCTCATTACCTTCGACGTGGGCGGCACCAGCGCCGACATCGGCATCGTGATCGGCGGCCGCTACAACGAGGCCACCGCGCGCGATACCTGGATCGGCGGCTACCCGGTGCTGGTGCCGATGATCGACATCACCACCATCGGCGCAGGCGGCGGCAGCATCGCCCGCACCGATGCCGGCGGCGCCTTCAAGGTGGGGCCGGAGAGTGCCGGCTCCGAGCCCGGCCCGGCCTGCTACGGCCGAGGCGGCGATTCGCCCACTGTTACCGACGCCAACCTCGTGCTCGGCCGGCTGGATGCGGACAACTTTCTCGGCGGCGAGATGACGCTCGCGCCCGAGCGATCCGACGAAGCACTGACGAGGCTTGCCGAGGCGCTGGGCGTCGACAAGCACGAGGCCGCCGAAGGTGTGCTCACCATCGTCAACGCCAACATGGCGAACGCCATCCGCTCCAAGACCGTGCAGAAGGGCCTGGACCCACGCGACTTTTCGCTGGTCGCCTTCGGCGGCGCGGGGCCGCTTCACGGCGCCGAGGTCGCGGCGATGCTCGACGTGCCCGAGGTCGTGGTGCCGCCCCATCCCGGCATCACGTCCGCGGCGGGCCTGCTCACCACCGACCTCAAGTACGACCAGATCATGACCGCCTTCCAGGTCAAGGGCGCGGTCGATATCGGGCGGATCAACGGCGACTTCGCCAGGCTCAGCCGCGACCTCTTGTCCCAGTACGGGGCCGCCGGCCTCGGCGCCGAACGGGTGGAGGAGCGCCGCGCCGGCGACCTGCGCTACGTCGGCCAGGGCTACGAGCTGCGCGTGGCGTTTCCGGCGGGCGAGCTGGACGAGGCCGGGCTGGAGGACGTCTGGCAGGCCTTCCACGCCCTGCACGAGCGGGAATACGGCCACTGCTTCACCGAAAGCCCGATCGAGATCGTGAACATTCGCATCACCGGCGTCGGCCGCATGCCCAAGATCGCGGCTCCGCCCGCACCGGCCGGCGGCTCGCTGGAGGAAGCACGGGTGAAAACCGCGCGCTCGGTCTTCCGCGTGGACGGCGCGCTGGAAGGCTACGACACCGCGTTCTACCGGCGCGAGTCGCTGCCGGTGGAGGCGCCGTTCCCAGGCCCCGCGATCATCGTGCAGAAGGATGCCACCACCGTGGTGCCGCCCGGCTGGTCGGTCCGCGTCGACACAAGCGCGAACCTGATCCTACGCCTGGGCGAGGAGGACTAGATCATGGCAGACACGCCCAACGTCCGCCCCATCGACGCCGTCACCGCCAGCGTGATCCAGGGCGCGCTGGAGAACATCGCCGTCGAGATGGGCTGGAAGCTCATGCGCATGTCCTATTCCTCGATCATCCGCGAGTCCGAGGATTTCGGGGCGGCGATCATCGACCGCCACGGCCGCCAGCTCTGCGAATCGAAGCACTCGACGCCGCTGCAATCGGGGCCGATACCCGGCTACGTGAAGGGCATGAACCGGATCCTCGAGGAGCGCGGCCAGACGCTCAACGAGGGCGACGTCATCATCCACAACTCCGCCTATCACGGCGCGAGCCACGGGCCTGACGTCGCCTTCATCGTGCCGGTCTTCCACGAGGGCGCGCTGGTGGGCTACGCGGTCACCACCGCGCACCATCTCGATATCGGCGCGCTCAGCCCCGGCAGCTGCGGCATCGTCGATGCCATGGACGCCTACGCCGAGGGGCTCCAGTTCAAGGCGCTCAAGGCCTACGACCGGGGCGTCGTCAACGAGGCGCTCTGGCACATGATGCGTGACAACATCCGCGCCCCCGACATGGTGGTGGGCGACATGGAGGCGCAGGTCGCCGCCAGCCGCATCGGTGCCGAGCGCTATCTCGCGCTGATCGAGCGCCACGGCCTGGCGACGGTTGAGGCGGCGGCGGACGCGCTCATGGACTACTCCGAGCGGCTCATGCGCCAGGCCATCGAGGCGCTACCCGACGGCACCTATCGGGCCGAGGGTTACGTGGACGGCTTCCTCGACGACCCCGACCGGCGCCACTTCAAGGTCGCCGTCGCCGTCACCGTGAAAGGCAGCGAGATGGTGGTGGACCTCGACGGCACCGCGCGCCAGTGCGACGACCGGCCCATCAACATGCCCCTGGAAGGCACGGTGGACTGCGCCATCTGGCTGACCGTCCGCTCGATTCTGCTGGACAGCGAGAGCTTCGGCCATATCCCGCAGAACTCGGGCCTGATCCGCCCGATCACCATCAAGGCGCCGAAGGGCACCATCGCCAATCCCACTTTCCCGGCCCCCACCATCGCGCGCTTCGTCTCCGGCAACATCGTCGCCGACACGCTGATGAAGGCGCTGGCCCAGGCGGTGCCCGACAAGGTCTCGGCGGGTGTCGGCAACCTCAAGGTGATCGCGTTCTCCGGCCTCAAGGACGGCGGCCACTGGGTGCACATGGACATCCACGAAGGCAGCTACGGTGGCCGCGCCGGCAAGGATGCGATGGACGCGGTGGATACCCTCTACGCCAACACCCGCAACAACCCTATCGAGGACATCGAGTCCCATCTGCCGCTGCGTATCAGGCGCTACGAGTTGCGCGACGACGCGTCTGCCGCCGGGCGCTGGCGGGGTGGCATCGGGTCCGTCCGTGAGGTGTCTTTCCTCGCCGACAGCTTCATCTCGGTCGAGGGCGACGGCCACGCCTTCCGCCCCTGGGGCTTCGAGGGCGGCGCCGAGGGAAAAGAGGCGGCGCTGATCTATCACCGGGCCGACGGCGAGAACGTTCACTTTCCCTCGATGATGCCGAACCGCGCGGTCAAGGCCGGCGAGAGCCTGACGCTCACCGGCACCTGCGGCGGCGGCTACGGCTCAGCCGCCGAGCGCCCGGCGGACGCCGTGGCGGAGGACGTGCGCGACGGCCACGTCTCGCGCGAGACCGCCGAGAGCGTCTATGGTGTCGTCGTCAGCGAGGACGGCACACTCGACTCGGCGGCCACGGCGGCGCGGCGTGGCAGTCCCGCCTCGTAATCCTTTAGGCGTCAAGCAGGCCATACCCCTGCAAACGAATCCGGGCTAAGCCCGCCGTCCGACCGCCACGTTTCTCTACAGGCGGAAGGACGATCACGGCGGTACGCAAGAGGGAAGAATGAGCCAGACGGAGCGCGGACGCGCCCTTGGCACCGCCGAGTTCGTGCTTCTCGTCGGCCTGCTGATGTCGCTGGTCGCGCTGGCGATCGACGCGATGCTGCCGGCGCTGCCCGCCATCGGCAGCGACTTCGGCGTCTCGCGCCCGAACGATGTTCAGTTGGTCATCATGTCCCTGTTTCTGGGGCTCGGGATCGGCCAGCTGCTGTTCGGCCCTCTCTCCGACAGCATCGGGCGCAAGCCCGCCATCCATGCCGGCCTTGCCCTGTTCATGACCGGATGCCTCGTGAGCATTTTCGCTCCCACGTTCGAGGTGATGATCGCGGGCCGTGTCCTGCAAGGCATCGGCGTGGCGGGGCCCCGCATCGCGACCATGGCCCTCGTGCGCGATCAGTACGAGGGGCGCTTGATGGCCCGGCTCATGTCGTTCGCGATGGCCGTGTTCATCATGGTTCCCACGGTCGCCCCGGCGCTCGGGCTGGGACTCCTGATCCTGGGAGGCTGGCACGCGATATTCGTCACGTTCCTCGTCATCACTGCGATCGTCTTCGCATGGTTCGCACTGCGCCAGCCGGAGACCCTGCCGCCCGCCAAGCGGCGGCCCTTCTCGCCGCGTGCCATCGGCCAGGCCGTGGGCGAGATACTGAGAATTCGGTCCGCGCTCGGCTACACGATCGCCACGGGGTTCGTGTTCGCGCCGTTCGTGGCCTACCTCGGCTCGGCCCAACAAATCTTTCAGGACGCCTACGGAACCGGCGACCTCTTTGCCCTCTATTTCGGCGTGCTCGCGCTCTCCTTCGGGGCCGGCTCGATTGCGAACGGCCGCCTCGTGATGAAGTACGGCATGCGCCGCCTCTCCAAGCTCGCCGCCAGCGCCATCGCGTTGATTTCGCTCGTCGCTTGCCCGATTGCCTTCGGCTTCGACGGGCTTCCGCCGTTCTGGCTCTTCATGTGTTACCTCCTCGTCGTCTTCGTGAGCGTCAGCCTGCTGTTCGGGAATCTCAATGCGCTGGCCATGGAGCCTCTCGGACACATCGCGGGCGTAGGAGCGGCAGTGATCGCTTCGCTCTCAACCTTCATCTCGGTGCCGTTGGGGGCCTTGGTCGGCCAGCGCTTCGACGGAACCATGTACTCCCTGATCGGCGCCTTCGCCGTCTCGGGGCTGGCTACGCTCGCCGCCATGCGGTGGGCCGAAGGCGGAGTCAAATCGCCGCAACCGCTGTCCGATCACGGCTGATCGCGACGGGATATGAGGTTGAGCCCGGAATGGTTAAGACTAATGATGATGGGCACGTGAGGACCGCCGCGCGGCGTTGCCGCCGATGGCATCCGCGCGAGGGACACGAAGGGGAGAGCCACCGATGAAGATCAAGGTGATCAATCCCAACACCACGCTGGAGATGACCGAGGGCATCGGCGAGGCGGCGCGCTCGGTCGCCGGCGCCGGTACCGAGATCGTAGCGGTGAGTCCGGAATTCGGGCCGGAGTCGATCGAGAGCTTCTACGACGAGCAGGTCGCGGCCTGCGGCGTCCTCGACGAGGTGCGCAAGGGCGAGGCCGAGGGCGTGGACGCCTACGTCGTTGCCTGCTACGGCGACCCCGGCCTTCACGCCGCGCGCGAGGCCACCGAGAAGCCGGTCGTCGGCATCGCCGAGGCCTCGTTCTACACCGCCTCCATGGTGGCGGCGCGCTTCTCCATCGTCTCGGTCATTCCGCGCGTCCGCACCCTGCTGGAAGAGATGGTGCACGGCTACGGCATGACGGAGCGCATCGTCGCCATCCGCACGCTGCCGCTCTACGTGCTGGACATCGAGCGCGACCCCGAAGGCTCGATGGAAAAGCTCCGGGACGAGGTGCGCCGCTCGGTTGCGGAGGACGACGCGGAGGCGGTCTGCCTCGGCTGCGCCGGCTTCGCCCGCTTCGCCGCGGAACTCCAGGCCGAGCTCGGCGTGCCGGTGCTCGACGGCGTGGTCTGCGCCACCAAGCAGGCGGAACTACTCGTTGACCTCGGACTCAAGACCAGCAAGCGCAAGACCTACCGCCCGCCTGAGCGCAAGCGCTTCACCGGCATGTTCGAGCACTTCGGAACGGCCGACGACATCGCCGAAGCCGCGGAGTAGGGCAGGGCTCCGCTATCAGTAGCGGCGTCCGAAGAAGCGGGTGTTCCGCGCCAGCAACTGCTTCTCAGGCGTGGCGCAGCCCCGTTGTCAGGGTCCGCTCGCCCTTCACTCTCCACTGCTGGCTTGGCGCAGCTCCGGCGGTGCGATTCCGCCGACGGAGGATCGCAAGAGCTCCACCTCCTCCGACTCGCCGACCGTCGCCGCCCGTCCCGCGGTGTCCGGCAGCGGCGTGTCGAACTGATAGCCGGGCTCCGTCTTTTGCCGGTGCCAGGTCTCCCGCATCTCGCGCCAGGAGCCTAGAAAGCTCCGAACTTCTGGCATGTCATCGGCCACTGCGCGGTGCAACTTCTTCAGGTTGTAACACGGCACGCCGGCGAACATGTGGTGTTCAAGGTGCCAGTTCATGCGCCAATAAAGGAACTCCGAGAACGGGTCGAGCGTGATCGAACGCACGCACTTGCGGAAATCGGGCACGTCATCGCGCAGACCGCAATGCATGGGAGCGCCGACGAAATACGCAAGCCAGTTGGCGATGTTGGGGCCCAAGGAGAAGATGATCGGAATAATCCACAAGCCGTAAACGATCGACACCACGGCCACCGCCACATGGATGGTTAGCACCAGGCGGGCCCAATTCACTGCGCGGCGCCGCGCTTCGGGCCTGTCGGCATAAAGCGCCTCCAGCCAGCCCGGTGTACTGAAGACACTGTAGCCCCCGAACGCGGTCTTTATGATGCCCAGAATGGTGACGTCGAGGCCGCGCGTGGCGAACCCGCCAGTGACGTTGATCGTGAAGAGTTGTAGCAGATAGAGCGGCTTGAGCGAGGGCTCGGCCGGCAACGTGACTTCCTTGTCGGCGCGCGGATGCAGCGTGTAGAGGTGATGGTAGGTGTGGCTCATGGCGTACTCATGGAAGTTCCACCAGCAGAGTACGCTGTAGACGCGCAGAAAAACTGCGTTGAGCCATCGCGTCCTGAAGACCGATGCGTGGCCCAGCTCATGGCAGCCATAGAGGAAGTTGGACGCCAGAGTGCCGTAGGCAAACAGCGCTATCAACACGCCGATCCATTGTCCCTGGAGAAAGAAGTAGAGAGTCAGTGCGGCAGCACATGCTGCCAGTACGAGGTGACCGACGGCCTGGAACAAACCTTGGAGGTCGTTCTTGCGCATTACATCGCGCAACGTCGCACGGTCGATCGGACAACGGTACCAGTCGACCTTATAGTGCCTGAATAGCTCGTCCAGAGACTCGGATTTAGTGTTCATCCAATAGTCCTCCGACTCTCGCTCTGCGGCTACCAGAATCCGTTGCAAGCCACCGTACTAATTCTTAGCGCAGGCCGAAGATCACAAAGTTATCCTTTGTGCCGCGCAATAACAAGGTCAGGAGTTATGTGTCATCGCGAAGAGGATTCCGCCTATCGACGCTTGCCCCAGACGGCGAGGGGTGACGAGGCTGAACCAGCTCGTGCCGTAGCTCCGGCGCTGCCACCGGCGGCGCCCTCCGGCGCTCTTCAGTCTTCCGCCACGATCCGGCACCGCTGCAGCAACGTGCGAAAAAAGGTATCAACTGTTCCTTGACATAGACTAGAATAGTTCTTATTTGCAGATCAGGGCCCATTCCGGATCAGGAGCAAATGCCATGCGCGTACCAGAGGTGACATTCAAGACCCGCGTCCGCGACGAGAGCGTCGAGGGGCCGAACCCGTTCCGCTGGCAGGACCGGACCAGCGCAGAAATCTTCGACGGCCGACGTGTCGTGGTGTTCGCGCTGCCCGGCGCGTTCACGCCGACCTGCAGCAGCACCCATCTGCCGGGCTACGAAGCGCTGCACGATCGCTTCGTGGAGGCCGGCGTCGACGAGGTGATCTGTCTCGCGGTCAACGACGCCTTCGTCATGTACCAATGGGGCAAGCACCAGGAGGTCGAAGACGTCACCCTGCTACCGGACGGCTCCTGCACCTTCACGCGCTTCATGGGCATGCTGGTGGACAAGGACAACCTCGGCTTCGGCCTGCGCAGCTGGCGCTACTCGATGCTGGTCGAGGACGGCGAGATCACGAAGATGTTCGTGGAACCGGGGTTCTGCGACAACGCTTCGGACGATCCCTTCGAGGTCTCCGACGCGGAGACCATGCTCGCCCACATCCAATCGCTCAAGCTGGCGCAGGCCGCCTGAGCGCCGGTTGCGGCTCCTGCCTGCGCCCGGCCGGGGCAGGGGCCGTCATCGAGCCCGAGGGTGCGCTGCCGTGTAGGCGGCGAGGAGCCCGGCCTCGTCGACCTCGGTGTAACGTTGCGTGGTGGAGAGGCTCGCGTGGCCGAGCAGCTCCTGGATCGTGCGCAGGTCGCCACCGCCCGCGAGCAAATGGGTGGCGAAGCTGTGGCGGAGAGCGTGCGGTGTCGCCGATTCCGGCAGGCCGAGCGCGCCGCGCAACCGCGCCATCGTCTGCTGCACCAGGCGGGGCTGAAGCCGCTTGCCGCGCACGCCGACGAAGAGCGGATCCCCCCGTTCCATCCGGTGCGGACAGGCCGCGAGGTAGTCGGCGATCGCCTCGGCGACGACGGGCAGCACCGGCACCACCCGCTGCTTGCCGCCTTTTCCGGTGATCATCAGGCTGCGGAGCGCACCGGCTTCGGCCGGCGCATCGGCACGGTCGAGCCCCAGTGCCTCGCCAATGCGCAAGCCGCAGCCGTAGAGCAGCAGTAGCACTGCGACATCCCGCCGGGCGGTCCAGTCGGGCGGCGCGCCGGTTCCCCTGTTCAGATCGACGACAGCTCTGGCCTGGCCCTCGGTGAGCGGACGCGGCACGCCACGCGGCGTCTTGGGCGCGCGCACCAGAGTGAGCGCCGACGAGACGGGGATGCCTTCGCGCTCGAGATAGCGGAAGAAGGCCCGGACCGCCGAGAGCGCCCTTGCCGTGGAGGTCTTCGCGCGGCCTTTCGCCGCCCGGCGCGCGAGCCAGGCGCGCACGTCGCGAACGGTGAGCGCGCCAAGCGCTGCAAGGTCGGGCGCAGTTCCCCGATGCTCCGCCAGAAAGCCCAGGAATTCGTCCAGGTCCCGCCGGTAAGCGGCGATGGTGTTGTCGGAGCGCCGCCGCTCGTCGGCAAGGCGGCTGAGCCAGGCCTCCACCGCCGTCGCGAGATCGGGGGCGGCCCGCAGCACGGTCACGACAGGATCGACTGCCCCGTCTTCTGCCAGTCGGCGAGGAAGGCGTCGAGACCCTTGTCGGTGAGCGGGTGGCTCGCGAGCTTGCGCAGCACCGCCGGCGGTACCGTCGCTACGTCGGCGCCGAGCTTCGCGGCTTCCACGACATGGAGCGGGTGGCGGATCGAGGCCACCAGGATCTCGGTGCCGATGGTGTCGGGATAGGCGCCGTAGATCGTCGCGATCTCACGGATCAGTCCCACGCCATCCTGGCTGATATCGTCGAGGCGGCCGACGAAGGGCGAGATGAAGGCGGCGCCGGCCTTCGCCGCCAGCAGCGCCTGGGAAGGCGAGAAGCAGAGCGTGACGTTGACCTTGGTGCCGCCCTGGCTGAGCGCGCGGCAGGCCTTGAGCCCGTCCCAGGTGAGCGGCACCTTGACCGCGACGTTGGGCGCGATGGCGGCGAGCGTCCGGCCTTCCGAGAGCATGGTCTCGGCGTCGGTCGCGGTGACCTCGGCGCTCACCGGGCCCGGCACGATGTCGCAGATGCTCCGGATTACCTCGAAGAAATCGCCGCCGGACTTGGCGATGAGCGAGGGGTTGGTGGTCACGCCGTCGAGCAGGCCGGTCGCGGCGAGGTCCTCGATCTCGGCGATATCCGCCGTATCCACGAAAAACTTCATGCCACCGCTCCGTCCGAGAGTTGCCGGCCGGCGCCGCTCTCACGAGTCATCGGGCTGGACGCCGTCGCGCGAGTGATGCAGGACGAGTGCATGAGCGCAGCATCCACGACTCGAATCGGCGTCGGGCCCGCGGCGAATTGGGGCGGCCTCATAGCATGTCCGATGCGCCGTTGCCATCGCGCCGCCGCCGGCAGGGCGCCGTGAGCGGGCCTGCCGGCGGTGGAGGAGGGGGGCACGAGGGCGCGTCCCGGACCGTCGCAGTCCTCATGCCGCTGCCGCTGGAGCGTGCCTACGACTACGCCGTGCCGGCCGATCTCGTGCCCTCTGTCGCACCCGGCGCCTTCGTGCGCGTGCCGCTCGGCCGCCTGGAGCGTGTCGGCGTCGTCTGGGGCGAGGGCGAAGGCGACGTGGAGCCGGCCCGCCTCAAGCCGGTGACGGCGGTGCTGGAGACACCGCCGATGATCGAGCCGCTGCGGCAACTGGTCGACTGGACGGCCGATTACACGCTGACCAACCGGGGGTCTGTGCTGCGCATGGCAATGAGCGTTCCCGGTGCGTTTGAGCCGCCGGCGGTACGCACCGCCTATCGGCTGGGGCAGGGCGAGGCACCGCGCATGACCGCGGCCCGAGAGCGCGTCATCGCGCTGCTGCAGAAGGGGCCGCCGCGCACCGCCAGCGAGATCGCGCGCGAGGCCGGCGTGAGCGCAGGCGTGGTGCGCGGCCTGGCCAGCCTCGGCGCCATCGAAACCGTCGCCATGCGGGAGGTCGCGAGCTTCGGCCGTCCCGACGCGTCCCGGGTGGGTCCCGTCTTGTCCCAGGCGCAGAAAGCCGCCGCCGAGGCGTTGCGGAAGCAGGTTGCCGCCCAGGCGTTCTCGGTCACGGTCCTCGACGGCGTGACCGGCTCGGGCAAGACCGAGGTCTATTTCGAGGCCATCTCGGCCGCGCTCGATCGGGACCAGCAGGTGCTGGTGATGCTGCCCGAGATCGCGCTGAGCGCCCAGTGGCTCGCGCGCTTTCGTGCGCGCTTCGGCGCCGACCCTGCGGTTTGGCACTCCGAGCTCGGCACCCGGCAGCGGCGCGAGACCTGGCGCGCCGTCGCCGAGGCGCGGGCGCAAGTCGTGGTCGGCGCGCGCTCTGCGCTCTGGCTGCCCTTCCGCAGCCTCGGGCTCATCGTGGTCGACGAGGAGCACGACGCCGCCTTCAAGCAGGAGGACGGCGTCGTCTACCACGCCCGCGACATGGCGGTGGTGCGCGCTCGGCTCGAGGGCAGCCCGATCGCCCTGGTGTCGGCCACGCCGTCGCTGGAGACGGCGGTCAACGTCGAGAACGGCCGCTACGGATGTCAGCGCCTGCCGGACCGGTACGGCGGCGCCCGGCTGCCGGCGATCGAGACCGTCGACCTCCGTGAGACTCCGCCGGCGCGCGGCACCTGGCTCGCCCCGGCCCTGCGCGCGGCCCTCGCCGAGACACTGGAGGCCGGCGAGCAGGCGCTGCTCTTCCTCAACCGCCGGGGCTATGCGCCGCTCACGCTCTGCCGCGCCTGCGGGCACCGATTCCACTGCCCCAACTGCAGCGCCTGGCTGGTGGAGCACCGCTTCGCCGGCACCCTCGACTGCCACCATTGCGGATTCCAGCGGGTGCAGCCCCCAGCCTGCCCTGCATGCGAGACGGAGGGGAGCTTCGCCGCCTGCGGGCCGGGGGTCGAAAGGCTCGCCGAGGAGGTCGACGTGGCCTTTCCCGGCGCCCGCTGGGCGGTGCTGACCAGCGACACGGTGCGCGGCCCCAGCCAAGTGCAGGACCTGGTCGATGCCATCGTGAAACACGAGATCGATGTGCTGATCGGGACGCAGATGGTGGCCAAGGGCCATCACTTCCCCCAACTCACCCTGGTGGGCGTGGTGGACGCCGACCTGGGCCTCGCAGGCGGCGACATGCGTGCCGCCGAGCGCACCTACCAGCTGCTCCACCAGGTGGGCGGGCGCGCCGGGCGCGGCGGACGCCCCGGACGGGTGGTGCTCCAGACCTACGCCGCCGAGCACCCGGTGATCGAGGCGCTCGCCGCCGGCGACCGCGATTCCTTCATGGAAAAGGAGGCCGCGGCCCGCGAAGCCCACGGCCTGCCGCCCTTCGGCCGGCTCGTGGCGGTGATCGCCGCCGGACCCAGCGAGTCCGAAACGCTACGCGCCGCCACGGCTCTCGCACGCACCGCCCGCGCCGACGAGAAGACGCTCGGCATCCATGTGCTGGGCCCCGCGCCGGCGCCGCTCAGGCTCCTGCGCGGCCGCCATCGCTTTCGCCTGCTCTTCAAGTCCCCGCGCGGCGTGCTGCTCCAGTCTCACATGAGGCGTTGGCTGGCGACGCTCGACCGGCGCGCCCGCGCCCGCCTCCAGGTGGATATCGACCCCCACAGCTTCATGTGACACCCGTCAGGCGGCTTCCAGCGGCGTGATGTCTGTCAGGTCGACGGTTTCCCTCGCGCGGGCGAGGTCGTAAGCCCGTTGCAGGTTCATCCAGAACTCCGGCGTGTTGCCGAAGAACCGGGCAAGCCGCATGGCGGTGTCCACCGTGAGCGAAGTTTCGCCCTTGACCAGCCGCTCGATCCGCGTGCGCGGCACGTTCAGGCGTTTCGCGAGCGCGATCGCGCTCATGTCGAGGGGCTTGAGATACAGCTCCGCGAGCACCTCGCCGGGGTGGGAAGGGGTCTTCATCTGCGTCATAGTCTGCGCCTTCAGTGGTAGTCCACGATCTCGACGTCCGCCGGTCCTTGATCGGTCCACACGAAGCAGATGCGCCACTGGCCGTTGATGCGGATCGAGTGCCGGCCGCTCCTGTCGCCTATTAGCGCCTCAAGGTGGTTTCCCGGCGGGAACCTGAGGTCTTCCAGGACCACGGCGGCGTCCATCGCCGAAAGCATTGCCCGTGTCCGCTTTACCAGATCGCTCGGGAAGCCCTTGCCGTAGCGGCCCCGTACCGCGTCCGACGCGCGCTTTCCTTTCGTGCTGACGATCACGGGAGGTATGTATCACAATATGATACATAAACTCAAGGCCTGCCTGTCGTGACTCGCTCCTGTGCCTTTGCTAGGGTCGGGCAGGCCCTGCCGCCGTTGCGGTCGATGGGAACGCAAGGGGGACGCCATGATCATCCAGACCCAGGCAGAAGAGCGCCCGGATGGCGCCCGCTTCGCCATCACCCTCGACGAGCATCTCCAGCTCGTGGGCCAGTTCGCCGAGAATTACGGCAACGACAGCTTTGCGCAGCCCGAGCCGCGCGACTACTTCCTCTACGCCTGCCGTTGGCACGACAAGGGCTGGAAGGACCTGGACGACAACCCGCCCCTCGATCCCGAGACCGGGCTACCCTACAACCTGGTGGAAACACCCATTCCCATCATCACGCTGACCGGCTGCCGCTCGCCCGAGTACAACGAGGCGCACCACG
>JAPPKP010000370.1 GCA_028819955.1 Rhodospirillaceae bacterium
TGGAAAAGCGCCGCTTCGTGCCCGAGGACCGCGGGCGCATCGTCACGGTGTTCCTCGAGAGCTTCTTCAGCCGCTACGTCGAGTACGACTTCACGGCTTCGCTCGAAGGCCAGCTCGACACCATCTCCGCCGGCGAGATCGACTGGCGGCAGGTGCTCAGCGACTTCTGGCGCGACTTCGCCGGCGCGGTGGAGGAGACCAAGGGGCTGCGGGTCAAGCAGGTGCTCGACGCCCTCGATGCGACGCTCGGGCTGCACCTGTTCCCGGCCGAGGACGGCGGCGAGGACCGCCGCTGCCCCTCCTGCGAGGACGGGCGGCTCGGGCTCAAGCTCGGGCGCTACGGCCCCTTCGTGGGCTGCGCCAACTATCCCGATTGCAAGTACACGCGCCCGCTCGCCGATAACGGCGGCGATGCAGCGGAGCCGCGCGCGCTTGGGAACGACCCGGAGACGGGCTTGCCCGTTCAGTTGAAGCGGGGCCCCTACGGCCTCTACGTCGAGCAGGCTGTCGAGGACACATCAAAGAAGAAGCCCAAGCGCGTCTCCCTGCCCCAGGACCTCGCGCCGGACCTGGTCGATCTGGAGACGGCGCTCGGCCTGCTTGCGCTCCCGCGGGAGATCGGGACTCATCCCGAGAGCGGCAAGCCGGTTACCGCCGGCATCGGACGCTTCGGCGCCTACGTGAAGCACGACGGGACCTATCGCTCGCTGCCGCGCGGCGAGAGCGTGCTGGAGGTGGGCCTGAACCGAGCGGTGGTGCTGATCGCCGAGAAGAAGGTCGGCGCGCGGCTCTTGCGGGAGCTCGGCGCCCACCCTGATAGCGGCGAGCCGGTGGCGCTCCGCAGCGGCCGCTACGGGCCCTACGTCGAGCATAGCCGCGTGCGCGCGTCCCTGCCCAAGAGCGCGTCCGCCGACGACCTCACCCTGGATGACGCCGTCAAGCTGCTCGCCGCCAAGGCGGCCAAGGGCGGCACGAAGAAGAAGACCGCCGGAACCAGGCGCAGGACGACGACGGCCAAGCGCAGATCGCGCCGGCAGCAGGACGCGCCGGCCGACAGCGCACCCTAGCGGCGCGCGGCGCTCTTGGCGGGCAAGCCGGCTCCCTTTCCAACCAGGGACGAGGTTCTGCGCTTTGTCCGGGAGAGCCCGGGCAAGGTCGGCCGGCGCGAGATCGCCCGCGCCTTCAACGTCCGCGGCAACGACCGCGCCGCGCTGACCGAGCTCCTGCGCACGCTGGAGGAGGAAGGCGTGCTCGAAGGGCGGCACAAACGGCGCCGCCCCGCCGGCACGCTGCCGTCGGTCACGGTGCTGGAGGTCGACGAAATCGATGCCGACGGCGCTCTCACAGCCCGGCCCACGCGGTGGGAGGAGCACCAGCCGCCCCCGCCGATCACCCTCGACCCCGCCCCCCGGGGGGTTCCCGAGCCGGGGGAGGGCGACCGCGTGCTTGCGCGGCTCCGCCCTGCGCCGGAAGGCGGCTACCTGGCGCGGCCGATGCGCGTGCTCGATTCCGGCCCCCGCCGGGTGGTCGGGGTCTTCCGCGCCACCGGCAGCGGCGGGGGCGTGATCGAGCCGGCGGAGCGCCGCTCCCGCCGCGACCTCGCGATACCGCCGGGCGAGACCGGCGGTGCTCGCACCGGGGAGCTGGTGGTCGGCGAGACCGAGCCCGGCAGCCGCCTCGGCCTGACCGACGCCAGGGTGGTCGAGCGGCTGGGCGACGCGGACTCGCCGGGCGCGATCAGCCTCGCCGCGATCCACGCCCACGGCCTGCCGATACGCTTCCCCGACGCAGCACTTGCGGAGGCCGAGCGTGCGGCGCCGCCGGGCCTCGAAGGCCGTACCGACCTGCGGGCGCTGCCCCTGGTCACCATCGACGGCGCCGACGCCCGCGATTTCGACGACGCGGTCTGGGCGAAGGCCGATCCGGCACCGGACAATCCGGGCGGCTGGCAGGCGGTCGTCGCCATCGCCGACGTGGCCCACTTCGTCCGGCTCGGCAGCGCCCTCGACAGTGCGGCGCGGGAGCGTGGCAACTCCGCCTACTTCCCCGACCGCGTGGTGCCGATGCTGCCCGAGGCGCTCTCCGCCGACCTCTGCTCCCTGAAGCCCGGCGTCGATCGCGCCTGCCTTGCCGCACACCTGCGCGTTAGCGCCGAGGGCGACCTGCGCGACTGGCGCTTCGAGCGCGCGCTCATGCGCTCGGCCGCGCGTCTCACCTACGACGGCGTGCAGGAGGCATACGAGCGTGGCGGCGACGGACTGGCGCCTTCGGTCAGGGCCGCGATTGCGCCGCTCTACGGCGTCTACGGCGCGCTTCGGGCAGCGCGGGAGCGGCGCGGCGCGCTCGATCTGGAGCTGCCGGAGCGCGAGGTGACACTGGCCGGGGACGGCTCAGTCGCGCGCATCGGCTTCGCCCGCCGTCACGACAGCCACCGCCTGATCGAGGAGCTGATGATCGCGGCCAATGTCGCCGCCGCCAGCGCCCTCGAGGCCAAGCGCGCACCCTGCATGTACCGCGTCCACGACCGGCCGGATACCGCGAAGCTGGAGGTGCTGCGCGAGTTCCTGCGCACGCGCGAGATCGCCCTGCCGCGCAGCGGAGCGATCCGGCCCGATTCCTTCAACCGCTTCCTCGCCCTGCTCGAGAACCCGCGCGATGTCGGCATCGCCAGCCTGATGATCCTGCGCGCTCAGGCTCAGGCCGCCTACAGCCCCCGCAACATCGGCCATTACGGACTCGGCCTCGTGCGCTACGCCCATTTCACCTCGCCGATCCGCCGCTACGCCGACCTGCTGGTGCATCGCGCCCTGATCGACGCCTATGGCCTCGGTGCGGGCGGCGCAGGCCGCTCTGAACCGGAGACGCTGGAGCGCATCGGCGCGCACATCTCGTCCACCGAGCGGCGCGCGCAGGCCGCCGAGCGCGACGCCGGGGACCGATACTGCGCCGCCTATCTGGCCGATCGCGTGGACGCGGAGTTCGACGGGCGCATTGCCGGCGTGACCCGCTTCGGCATCTTCGTCTCCCTCGACGAGACCGGCGCCGAAGGTCTGGTGCCGGGCGCGACCCTGGGTACCGCCCGCCCGCGCTTCGACGCCCGCCGGCACTCGCTCGCGGTCGACGGGCGCATACTTTGCCTGGGCGATCCCGTGGTCGTGACGCTCCGGGAGGCTGATCCGATTGCCGGCGGCCTCGTCTTCTCCCTCTCGGTCGCAAACGGCGAGCCCTGGAACTCGATGGCGAACCGCGACGGGACGCGGCGCGGCAGGCCGCGTCGGCGGCGCTGATCGTGTCTCCTGCCCGCTCGCGCTGGGATATCGTGGCCCTGGCCTTCGCGGCCGGCTACATGGTGGGCATGCAGGTCGGCAAGGTGCCGCCGGCACTGCCGATGCTGGAAGCGGAGCTCGATCTGCCCCGCGTCATCGCCGGGCTGATCGCGTCGTCCTTCTACGGCATGGGCGCGGTCCTGGGCGTGGCCGGCGGGATGGTGGTCGACCGGCTGGGCATCGGGCGGATGGTCTTCGTGGGCGGCGCCGTGATGGCGCTCGCGAGCCTTGCCGGCGGATTTGCGGAGAACGGGGCGCAGCTGCTGGCGGCCCGCATCGTCGAAGGCTTCGGCTTCGCCACCCTCACGGTTGCCGGGCCCAAGATGCTTGTCGCGGCGACCGATGCCGGTGTGCGCCGCTTCGTCCTCGGAGTCTGGGGCACCTACATGCCGGTCGGCATCGCGTTCTCGCTGGTGATTGCAACTGTGCTGCTTGAGCCGGTCGGCTGGCGGGGCCTCTGGTTCATCAATACCGGGCTGATTCTGCTCTTCCTGCTCGCCTTCGCCTGGGTCGCAGCGCCGGGGCGCTGGCAGATGCCGGCAGCGAGCAGCACGTTCGATCGCGCAGGCGTGCGCGCGACCCTGGCACGGCCCGGGCCATGGCTCTTCGGCGCGGCCTTCGCGATATTCGCCGTGCAGTGGCAGGCGCTGATGGCCTGGCTGCCCACCTTCCTGATCGAGACGCAGGGTCGCTCGGTCGAGGCTGCCGCGCTCTTCACCGCGCTCTTCGTCCTCGCCACCACCGTGGGCTCCGTGACCAGCGCCTGGCTCATGCTCCGGGGTGTCACGCGATGGCTGCTATTGGGGCTCACCTTCACGGGCATGGGAGTCTGCGCGGCGTCGCTCTTCGCACCCTTCACGCCCGTCGACGCCAAGATCCCGCTCGCCGTCTGCTTTGCCCTGATCAGCGGCCCGCTGCCCGCCGTCTGCTTCGAGGGCGGCGTCGCGCATGCGCCGAGCCAGGCGCAAGTGGCGATGGCGGGCGGCTTCGTGGCGCAAGGGGCCGCACTCGGCGCCGTACTCGGCCCGCCGCTCCTCGCCGCGGTGACCGAGGCGCTCGGCGGTTGGGACGCCGCATGGTGGACGATGCTGGTCTGGTCGTCCCTCGGTCTCGCGGTCGTCGCCGGCGTATGGCGGGCCGATGCGCGTCTCGGGCGTCTGGTGGCCGCGGCATGACGGACCGCCGCTCGCTCGCGCGCGCCTTTGTCGCCGCTGTCATCGTCGGCGCTTTTGCGCTGGCGTGCAGCGACGCGTTCGCAGCATCCGCCGAACTCTCCGTGCGCCCGGTCGCCCTCCACTCGACCGACCGCGCCGTCCAGTACGTGGGCCGACTTCACTTCCTCGGCGGGCTGGACCTGCGGAGCGACGAGCCGGCGTTCGGCGGGCTCTCCGGGCTCGATGTCACGGACGACGGACGGCTTACCGCGGTCACCGACCGGGGCCACTGGTTCACTGCCCGCATCGTGCGGGACGATTCCGGCCGCCTCGCGGACCTGGTAGACGGCGCTCTGGGGCCGCTGCTCGACACGAAGGGCCGGCCGGTCGCGGGTGAGTGGCGCGACGCGGAGGCGCTCGAGCGGATGCCGGGCGGCGACTGGCTGGTGAGCTTCGAGGGGCGCCACCGGGTCTGGCGCTACCCGGCAGAGACCGGCGGCCTGCAGGGCCTCCCCACACCCTTCCCGACGCCGAAGGGCATTGCGGCCGCCCCTCTCAACGGGGGGCTGGAAGCGCTCGCCCCGCTCCCCGACGGCCACATCCTGATGTTGGCGGAGAGCCTAAAGCGCGCGGGCGGATTGCGTGCCGGCTGGCTTGTCGGCGAGAAAATCGAACCGCTCGGTTACCGCACCGCGCGCGACTTCAAGCCGACGGACGCGGCGACGCTGCCCAACGGCGACGTGCTTGTGCTGTCGCGCTACTTCAAGTTGCTCGGCGGGTTCAAGGCGCGGCTCGAGCGGGTTCCCGCCGCCGCCATCGAGGCCGGTGCCGTGCTGAAGGGCGAGCTTCTCGCCCGCTTCGCGCCGCCGCTGACGGTGGACAACTTCGAGGGTGTGGCGGTCACGCGCGACGCGAACGGCGCGACGCTCGTCTACATCCTCTCCGACGACAACTTCAATTTCCTCCAGCGCACGCTCCTGCTCCTCTTCCGGCTGGACGGGTGACGGCCGGCGCGGCTCTGCCCGGCGCAGGGCCGATGGTGCTACCATTCGGCAAAGAAGCAGAGCGGCGCGGGCGGAGAGCCATGGGCTACACGATCGCCGAGAAGATCATGGGGCGCGCGAGCCGGGCGGGCGCGCCGGTGCCCGCCGGCGCGGAGGTCGAGGTCAAGCCCGACTACGTGCTGGGCTACGACTTCCCCGGCTATCTCGACCTCATCTTCAAGCAGATGAAGGAGGAGTTCGGGATCGAGCGCGTCGCCGAGCCCGAGCGCTTCGCCCTCTTCATCGACCACATGGTGCCGGCCAACACGCCCAAGGAGGAGGAGCTGCACATCGTCACCCGCACCTGGTGTGCAGAGAACGGCGTCAGGCTCCACGAGCGCGAAGGCATCGGCCACCAGGTGGCGGCGGAGGCGGGCTATGCCGTGCCCGGCGGCTTCGTCGTGCACTTCGACGGCCACATCGCGCAGCTCGGCGCCTTCGGCACGCTGGCCATCGGCATCCACACGCAGCTCCTGGAGGCCTTCGTCCGGGAACGGATCGACTTCACCGTGCCCGAGACCACGCGCGTCGACCTCACCGGCCGGCTCGCGCCGGGCGTGATGGCGCGCGACGTGTTCCACCATCTGGTGCGCGTGCTCGGCCCCCGCTCCTGCCGCTTTCAGGTGCTGGAGCTGGGCGGGCCGGCGCTCGGCGCGATCTCGCTGGAAGGGCGCCAGACCATTACCGGGCTCGCCATGTTCACCGGTGCGCTCACGGCGATCTGCAACCCCGATCGGCTCGCGCTCGACTACGCGAAGGCCCACTCGAGCGGGCGCTTCGAGCCGCAGGCGAGCGACGAGGACGCCACGTATGCTGCGCTGCACGAGGTCGACCTTAGTGATCTCGCGCCCATCGTCGTGGTGCCGCCCAACCCCGCTGCCACCGCCGACCTCGCGGACCACGCCGGGCTTGAAGTCCAGGCCGGCTATCTCGGCTCCTGCGCTTCCGGCCGGCTCGAGGACCTGCGCGCCGCCGCGGCGGTGCTCAAGGGCCGCCGCGTCGCGCCGGGCTTCCAGCTCCACGTCGTGCCCACCAGCCAGGCGATCATGGCGGACGCAGCCCGCGAAGGCCTGCTGACCACGCTGATCGAGGCCGGCGCCTTCGTCACCTCGTCCTCGTGCGATTACTGCTACGGCCGCATCGCCACCATGACCGCAGGCCAGCGCGCGGTCTCCACCGGCACGCTCAACGTCACCGGACGCATGGGGAGCCCGGACTCGGAGATCTACCTCTGCAACGCGGCGGCGGTGGCGGCATCGGCGCTGGAGGGGCGGATCGCCGACCCCCGCCCCTACCTCGCAGAGGTCACGGAGACCGGCGCATGAGCCTCGCGGCCTTGCGTGGCCGCGTCGCCTACGTCTTCGAGGAGGCGGACTTCGACGTGGACCAGATCGTGGGTGTCGAGAACATCCGCCTCACCGATCCGGACGCGCTCGCGGCTCACGCCATGCGCCGCTTCGACCCCCGCTTCGCCGAGAAGGTCGAGCCCGGCGACGTGGTCGTCGGCGCCGAGAATTTCGGCTACGGCCATCCCCACTTCGCGCCGATGATCGG
>JAPPKP010000186.1 GCA_028819955.1 Rhodospirillaceae bacterium
GTTCTGATAAGCGCCGGCCTGCATGGAGAGATGGTTGTGGAACATGCCGAGATGCGGCGCCTCCTGCCCCTTGGCGAAGGGATTGGTGCTCGGCGTGTTGTAGCCGAGCATGACCAGCTCGACGCCCTGAAGACCCATCACCCGGTAGGTCTCGGGCCAGCGCCGGTCGTTGCAGATGCACATGCCCATCACGCCATCCATGGTACGGAACACGGGGAAACCCAGGTCGCCGGGCTCGAAGTAGCGCTTCTCGAGATGCTGGTGCGACTGACCCGGCTGCGGCTCGGCATGGCCGGGGATATGGACCTTGCGATACTTCCCGGCGATCTGTCCCTCGCGGTCGACGAGGACGGCCGTATTGAAATAGCGCTTTGAACCGTTGTCCTCGATGACCATCTCAGCGTGGCCGAGGTGGAATCCGACACCGAGCTCCTGTGCGGCAGCGAAGAGCGGCTGGGTCTCGTTGTTCGGCATCTCGGTCTCGAAGTAGCTATCGAGCTCCTCTGGATCGTCGATGACCCAACGCGGAAAGAAGGTGGTGAGTGCCAGTTCCGGAAACACCACGATCGTAGCGCCCGCCTGGTGCGCGGTGTGCAGCATCGCAATCAGCCGGTCGACCACTTGCGTGCGCGTCTCCGCGCGCGCGACGGGGCCCATCTGGGCCGCGGCGACGGTGAGTTGTCTGGACATCGGCTCCTCCTCCCGAGCTGCGCGCGGTCCCTGCCGGCCGAAGGCATCTGCTAAGCCGACAGCCACGCGAAGGCGTGCCGTCTGGAGGCATGATAGGCGCCGTGCCACACCCCGCCAAGGCGCTGGCGTCAGCGCCAAGCGGCGGGTACACAGGAAACGGTACACGCGGGGCCGCGGGATCATGACGAGAACGCTCGATTTCCCCGAGAGGCCGGTGCGCCGGCGTTAGCTCCCGAGATGAACGAGAGCACGCCGCCCCCTCGTCTCATCCAGCCGCCGCGCAGGCGCGGCCTCTTAGCGCGCTTCAGGACCTACTTCTTCACCGGCGTCGTCGTCACCGCGCCGATCGGCATCACCCTCTGGCTGCTCTGGCTGGTGGTCGACCTGTTCGATCGCGCAGTCGTTCCGCTGATCCCCGACGCCTACAACCCGTCGGACGTCCTGGGCCGGAACGTCCCGGGCGTCGGCATCGTGATCGTGCTGATTCTGGTTACGCTGGTGGGCGCCCTGTTCACCAACGTCGCCGGCCGCTTCCTGGTTCGATTCGGCGAAGGCTTGGTCGCCCGCGTTCCGGTAGTCCGCACGATTTATGGCGTGCTCAAGCAGATCTTCGACGCGGTGCTGGCACAGTCGGCTAACGCATTCCGTGAGGTGGTGTTGATCGAGTACCCGCGCCGGGGCATATGGGTCATCGGCTTCATCACCAGCCCCACGCGGGGCGAGGTGCAGCGGGTCACCGAGGAGGAGATGGTCAACGTCTTCCTGCCGACCACACCCAACCCGACTTCGGGCTTCCTCCTGTTCGTTCCGCGCAAGGACTGCATTCCGCTGGACATGACCGTCGAAGAAGGGGTCAAGCTCGTGATCTCCGGCGGCATCGTCAGCCCGCCCGATGCCAGGCCCGGAGCCAAGGTAGAGGAAGATGGAGAGGACACCGAAGAAGTAAGTCCGGCGACCTCAGCCGAACGACCGAAGGAGTAGTGACAGTCGAACGCGTGCTTGCGGCGCGGCCGCGAGGCTCTTATGACTCGCGTGGGACTCCGGTCCGGTACGGGGTGTGGCGCAGCCAGGTAGCGCATCTGCTTTGGGAGCAGAGGGTCGCCGGTTCAAATCCGGCCACCCCGACCAGCGTCAGGCGAGACTCAACCGACGGCGAAGCTCTCGCCGCAGCCGCAGGTGCTGGTGACGTTGGGGTTGTTGAAGACGAAGGTGGCGCTGAGCTTGTCCTCGCTGAAGTCGAGCTCGGTGCCGATCAGGAACATCACCGCCGCCGGATCCACCACCACCGTCACGCCCCGCTGCGTGATCACCTCGGCGGCAGGAGGGACCTCCTCCGCATAGTCCATGGTGTAGGACATGCCTGAGCACCCGGCGTTCCTGACCCCGATCTTGATGCCGACGGCTGGCTCGGCATCGTCCGGCCGGAGCGACATCAGGTGGCTGATGCGCTCCGCCGCGCGCTCGCTAATGGTGAGAATGTCCTTCATCTCAAGTTCCGCGCGTCCGATGGCGGCTACATGAAGCCGAGTTCAAGCTGGGCGGCCTCCGACATCATGTCCGGCGACCAGGGCGGATCCCACACCAGATCGACCTCGACGTCGCCGATCCCCTCCACCATGGTCGCGACCGCGTGCTCCACCATGCTGGGCATGCTTCCTGCGACCGGGCAGCCCGGCGTCGTCAACGTCATCGATATGCGGGCGTCGTTGGCCTCGTTCAAGGCCACGTCGTAGACCAGGCCGAGTTGGTAAATGTCCACCGGGATTTCCGGGTCGTAGACCGAGCTCAAGGCCCGCGCGATCTGCCCGGCGAGCGGGTGGTCGGGGCTCAGGCCGGGAGGCGTCGGCAATGTTTCGGCAGCTTCGGGCGCGGCCTCGACCAGCTGCGGAGCGAGCCCGCCGGCGCCCGGCGGCCCGTCCGGCGACCAGGCCTCGTAGCTTTGCGGTGCGGCTGCTGGCGAAGGAGGCAGCGCACGGGGAGTCTCGACCGCTTCGGGCGGACTAGCCGGCTCCGGCTCCGCCTCGGGAGGGCGCTTCTTGCGGAACAGGTTCATCATTCCGTCGTCACCTCCTCGCCCTCGCCCTCCAGCGCCGCCTTCAACGTGTGCCAGGGCAGCGTGGCACACTTGACCCGCATGGGGAACTCCCGGACGCCGGCGAGCACGATCAACTTGTCCAGATCTGGGGTCTCGAAGCCCGCCTCGCAGGCAGGCTCCGTCGACGCCACCAGCGCGTGGAACTCGGCGAACATCGCCTGCACGTCGTCGAGCGACTTGCCGCGCAGCATCTCGGTCATCATCGAGGCCGACGCCATCGAGATGGCGCAGCCCCGGCCCTCAAAGCCGATGTCCGTGACCACGCCGTCGGCAACGTCGACGTAGATCGTCACGGTATCGCCGCAGAGCGGGTTGTGACCATGCGATTCGCCCGTCACTGCCGGCGGCTTGCCGAAATTTCGCGGTGACTTGCCGTGGTCGAGGATCACCTCCTGATAGAGCTCGCGCAGCTCCGACATCAGCCGAAGATCTCCCGCACCTCTTCGAGTCCGTCGATCAGCCTGTCGATGTCGGCGCGCGAGTTGTAGAGGCCGAAGGAGGCCCGCACAGTGCCTGCGATACCGAAGTGGTCCATCAGCGGCTGCGCGCAGTGATGGCCGACCCGCACCGCAACCCCGGCCCGGTCGAGGATCGTTCCGATGTCGTGGGGATGCACGCCGTCCATGGTGAAGGAGACGATGGCAGCCTTCCCCGGCGCCGTGCCGTAGAGGCGGACACTGTTCAGCGCGCTGAGCCGTTCGGTCGCGTAGCCGAGCAGGTCGTGCTCGTGGGCGGCAACGGCCGCCGAATCGAATGACGCGACATAGTCGATCGCGGCGTGCAGGCCGACCGTGCCGGCGATGGGCGGCGTGCCGGCCTCGAACCGCGCAGGCGGCGGGGCGAAGGTCGTGCGCTCGAATGTAACACGCTCGATCATGTCGCCGCCGCCCTGGTAGGGCGGCATGGCGGCGAGCAGCGCCTCTTTGCCATAGAGCACGCCGATGCCGCTCGGCCCGTAGAGCTTGTGGCCCGAGAAACAGTAGAAATCCACGTCCAGCGCTTGTACGTCCACGGGTTGGTGGACGATCCCCTGGGCGCCGTCGATCAGCACCTTGGCGCCGTTGGCCTGGGCGATGCGCACGACCTCGGCGACGGGGACCACGGTGCCCAGCACGTTGGAGACGTGGGTGAGCGCGACCAGCTTGGTGCGCGGCCCGACCAGCGCCTCGTAGGCGTCGAGCGGGAAGGCGCCGCGCTCGTCGATCGGTACCGCCTTGAGCACGATGCCTGTCCGCTGGCGCAGCAACTGCCACGGCACGATGTTGGCGTGGTGCTCCAGCACCGAGAGCACGACCTCGTCGCCCTCACCGAGAAAGGCCCCGCCCCAGCCCGTGGCGACCAGGTTGATCGCCTCTGTCGTGCCCTTGGTGAAGACGATCTCGCTCGCCGAGCGCGCGTTGACGAAGCGCTGCACCCTGGCGCGGGCGCCTTCGTAGGCCTCGGTCGCCTTCGCGCTCAACTCGTAGACGCCGCGATGGATGTTGGCGTACTCGGCCTCGTAGCAGCGCGAGAGCGCGTCGATCACCTGGCGCGGCTTTTGCGCGCTCGCGCCACTATCCAGAAACGTCAGCGGCTTGCCGTGAACGGTGCGCGAGAGGATCGGGAAATCCGCACGCACGCGCTCCACATCGAACGCCACGGCGGCTATGGGGTCGTCGAGGCGCCGGGCGGGGGCGGTGTTCACGACCGGCCTCCGTCGATCCAGGCGGCAACGCGTTCGGCCATAACGGCACGCGCGGGCTCGTGGCCGATCTCCTCCAGCAGCTCGCCCATGAAGCCCTCGACGATCAGCGCAAGCGCGGTCCTGTGATCGAGGCCGCGCGAGCGCAGGTAGAAAAGCTGGTCCGCCTCGGGCTCGCCAGCGGTCGCCCCATGGCTGCATTTCACGTCGTCCGCGTAGATTTCGAGCTCCGGCTTGGTGTCGATCTCGGCCTTGCGTGAGAGCAGCAGCGTGCGATTGAGCTGGTGGCCGTCGGTCTTCTGCGCGTCCTGGCGCACGATGATCTTGCCCTGAAAGACCCCGCGCGCCGTGTCGTCGAGCACGCCCTTGTAGACCTCGCGGCTCTCGCAATGGGGCACGGCGTGGTCGATCACCGTGGTGTTGTCCACGAGCTGACCGCCGCGCGCCATGTAGCCGCCGCGCAGTTGGCAGTTGGCCCCCTCGCCGTCGAAGCGGACGTGGATTTCGTGGCGCGCGAGCCGGGCGCCCAAGGCCAGCAGGTGACTCTCGTAGCGAGCCTCGCCCGCCAGCGCCGTCTTGGTCAACGCAGTGTGATAGGCGCCCTCGCCCTCGATCTGCAGCTTGACGTGGCTGAGCCAGGCTCCCTCGCCGACCTGGATGTCTACGAGCGGATTGGACCATGTCGGCGCACCCGCGGGCCCCTCATGGCTCTCGATCAGCGTGAGGCTACTCCCCGCACCCAAGCGTACGATCACGCGCGGATGGTATGCGAGCGGCTTGCTTCCCGGCGCGGCGATGAAGCGCAGCCGGACAGGCTCTTCCGCAGTCGTGCCAGGCGCGGTCTCGACGATGCAACCGTCGGCCGCGAAGGCCGCGTTGAAGGCCGCCATGAGATCGCCATTGAGGGACTCTGCGCTGCCGATCAGCGCCTCGACCCCGGCCGGGTCGTCGGCGAGGCCTTGGGCCAGCCCGCGCACACGTAGGCCTCCGGGCAGGCCATCGAGCCGTGAATGGCCCGACGACAGCCGCCCGTTGACGAAGACCAGGGACGGTCCCTCCAGCACATCGAAGGCTCCGGCGGCGAGATCGGCCGATGGGATCTCGGCCCCCGGCGCAGGCAGGAAATTGAGTTCGGCGAGCAGTGCGAGACTGGTGTACTTCCACGCTTCCGTGCGGGTGCTCGGCAGCCCATTCGCGCTGAGCCGCCGGCCCTCGTCGCGCAGCGCATCGAGCCAAGGCAGACCATCGCCCGGCAGCACCGCCGCCGCGCTACCGGGTGCGGGATAGTCGAAGGGAATCGTCCGCAGGGCGGGCATCGCCGGTCGCTCTCGCTCAGGCCGCCGCGCTCGGCTCCAGCCCGAGGCCGGCATAGCCGCGGCTCTCGAGCTCCAGCGCGAGCTCGCTTCCGCCCGAGCGCACGATGCGGCCGCCGGCGAGCACGTGCACCTTGTCCGGCACGACGTGATCGAGCAGCCGCTGATAGTGGGTGATGACCACCATCGCCCGCGCCGGCGCTCGCAGCGCGTTGATGCCGTCGGCGACGACCTTCAGCGCGTCGATGTCGAGCCCCGAGTCGGTCTCGTCGAGAATGGCAAGCGTCGGTTCCAGCAGCGCCATCTGGAGCATCTCGTTGCGCTTCTTCTCGCCGCCGGAGAAGCCGACGTTGAGGGCGCGCCGCATCATGCCGTCGTCGATGCCGAGCGCCGCGCGCTTGGCCTTGACCAGCTTGAGAAACTCCATCGCGTCGTATTCCTGCTCGCCGCGATGCTTGCGGGCCGCGTTGACCGCCGTCTTGAGGAAGGTCGCGCTGCCCACGCCCGGTATCTCCACCGGATATTGGAAGGCGAGAAAGACGCCGCTGCACGCCCGCTCCTCCACGCTCATTGCGAGCAGATCCTGGCCCTGGTAGGTGATCGAGCCCTCGATCACCTCGTAGCCCTCGCGGCCGGCGATCACGTAGGCGAGCGTGCTCTTGCCGGAGCCGTTGGGCCCCATCACCGCGTGTACTTCGCCTGTATCCACCTGGAGGTCGAGGCCGTTCAGGATCGGCTTGCCGTCAGCGGTCGCGTGTAGATTTTCGATCGTCAACATGGTCTTCGACATGCTCTTCGGAGTGAGTTGGAACCGGGTACTGTCCTAGCCCACACTGCCTTCGAGGCTGATGGCCACCAGCTTCTGGGCCTCGACAGCGAACTCCATCGGCAGCTCCTGCAGCACCTCGCGGCAGAAGCCGTTCACGATCAGCGCGACGGCGTCCTCCTCGTCGATGCCGCGCTGGCGGCAGTAGAAGAGCTGGTCCTCGCTAATCTTGGATGTGGTCGCCTCGTGCTCGACCCGCGCCGTAGGGTTGCGGGATTCGATGTAAGGCACTGTGTGGGCGCCGCATTCCGCGCCGATCAGAAGCGAATCGCACTGGGTGTGGTTGCGCGCGCCCTCGGCCTTCGGCTGGATGCGCA
>JAPPKP010000144.1 GCA_028819955.1 Rhodospirillaceae bacterium
CGCCGAGATGACGATGATCAGCGCCACCAGGATGTCGATCAGATTGACCGGCAGGTCTTCCATACGCTCGCGATCGTCAGACCATGGGCGTGGCCGGGGGGAAAAGCGCAACCAGGTCGCGCACGTGGGTGAGCCGCCGCACTGCGATCCCCTGGCCCTCCGCCTCGCCTCCCTTCGCGCGGTCCGGCACCGGCGCGAGCGCATGGGTAAAGCCGAGCTTCGCGGCCTCTTTGAGGCGTGCCTCGCCCTGGCTCACAGGCCGCACCTCACCGGCGAGGCCCACTTCGCCGAAGATGACCGCGCCGTGATCGAGCGCGCGGCCGGCTGCCGATGACGCGAGCGCGGCGGCAACCGCGAGATCCGCCGCAGGCTCGGTGATGCGCAGGCCACCGGCGACGTTGAGATAGACGTCGCAGACGCTGAGCCTGAGCCCCGCGCGAGCCTCCAGCACCGCGAGCACCATGGCGAGCCGGCCCGCGTCCCAACCAACCACCGTGCGGCGCGGCGAGCCCGCCGGACCCGGCGCTACCAGGGCCTGAATCTCGACCAGGACCGGCCGCGAGCCTTCGACCCCGGCGAACACCGCAGCACCCGGCACAGGGCCGCGTTCGGGGTCGACAAACAGGCTGGAGGGGTTGGGAATCTCCACGAGCCCGCGGTCGGTCATCTCGAAGACGCCGATCTCGTCGGTCGGCCCGAAGCGGTTCTTGATGGCGCGTACGATTCGGAACTGATGGCCGCGCTCGCCCTCGAAATAGAGCACGCAATCGACCATGTGCTCGAGCACCCGGGGCCCCGCGATCTGTCCCTCCTTGGTGACGTGGCCGACCAGCACCAGGACGGTGCCGGTGCGCTTGGCGAGCCGGATCAGTTCCTGCGCGGAGCCCCGCACCTGGGCGACAGTCCCCGGCGCCGAATCCAGGGTGTCGAGGTACATGGTCTGGATCGAATCGATCACCACCATGTCGGGCGGCGTCTCGTCCTCCACGCTGGTTACGACATCGCGCACGTCGATGGCCGCAGCGAGCCCCACGGGCGCGCCGGCGAGGCCGAGCCGAGCGGCGCGCATGCGGATCTGCTCCAGGCCCTCTTCGCCCGAGATGTAGGCAATCCGCCCGCCGCGTCCGGCCAGGGCGGCTGCCGCCTGCAGCAGGAGGGTCGACTTGCCGATGCCCGGATCGCCCGCGAGCAGGACCACCGATCCCGGCACGAAGCCGCCGCCCACGACCCGGTCGATTTCGCCGACGCCGCAGGGCCGCCGGGTGAGCACGCCGCCCGGCCCGTCGAGGGGCAGGAAGTCGATGACCCGGCCCTTGCCGCCGCCCAGGCCGCGCGGCGGTGCGGTGCGCGGCACCTCTTCGGTGATGCTGTTCCAGGCGCCGCAGGCGTCGCAGCGGCCAGCCCAGCGGGGCCGGGCGGCGCCGCAGTCGCTGCAGACAAAGCGCTTGTCCGCCCGTGCCATGAACTCCCTTATCCGGCCCGCAGTGTTAGCGGCGCCCGCCGCTCAGCCCGCGGCGGCATGGGCGACCGCGAGCTGAATCGGGCCCTCCGCCCGGCCGTTGATGAATTGCTCGACATGCGCATTCCCGCTGCTGTCGATCTCGGCGGCGGACCCCTGCCAGATGATCGTGCCGTCGTGGATCATGGCGATCCGGTCGGCGATCTTGCGCGCGCTCCTCATGTCGTGGGTGATGGTGAGCGCGGTTGCGCCGAGTTCGTGCGTGCAGGCGACGATCAGGTCGTTGATGACATCGGCCATGATCGGGTCGAGCCCTGTCGTCGGCTCGTCGAAGAGAATGATCTCGGGCTTCGTGGCGATGGCGCGGGCAAGCCCGACCCGCTTGCGCATGCCGCCGGAGAGCGCGGCCGGGTAGAGATCGGCCGAGTCCGCGTCGAGGCCGACCTGGGCCATTGTCTCTATTGCGACCCCGCGCGCTTCCCCACGCGGCATGCCCTGCGCGTGGATCAGGCCGAAGGCGACGTTCTCCCAAACCGAGAGGCTGTCGAAGAGCGCACTGTTCTGGAACAGCATGCCAATTTTGCGCATGGCGTTCTCCCGCGCCGTGCGGTTGCGGGAGATTTCTTCGCTGTCGATGGTCACGCTGCCGGCGTCGGGGCGCAGCAGGCCCAGCAGGCACTTGAGCATGACCGACTTGCCGACACCGGAGCAGCCGATGACCACCACCGATTCCCCTGTGCCGATCTCGAGATCGAGACCGTCGAGCACCACCGCGCTGCCGAACGCCTTGTGCAAGCCGCGCAGAGCGATCTTGGGCTGGTTCGCGCCCGGGCCGGTACGGTCGTTCGCAGGCGCGCTCATTGGGCGAAGAATGCTTCGGTGATGATGTAGTTGAAGATCAGCACCAGGATCGCGCCGGTTACCACAGCGTTGGTGGTGGCCTTGCCCACGCCCTGGGCGCCGCCCTTGGAGTGGAATCCGTGGTAGCAGCCCATTAGTGCGATCAGGTATCCGAACACAGCGGCTTTGACGAGACCGGAAGCCACGTCCATGACCTCCAGATACTCGAGGGTATTGTTGATATAGGCGTCCGGATTGAAGCCGAGCTTGAAGACGCTGACGAGATAGCCGCCGCCGACTCCAATGATGTCGGTGACGAGGACCAAAAACGGCAGCATGAGGAGGCCAGCAAGGAGGCGCGGCACGATCAGGTACTTGTGCGGGTTCGTCGACAGCGTAGTGAGTGCGTCGATCTGTTCGGTGACCCGCATGGTGCCGATTTCTGCCGCCATCGCGGCACCCACCCTGCCGGCGACCATCAGACCCGCAAGCACCGGCCCCAACTCGCGGGTGATCGAGAGCACCACGACGGTGGGGATCGTGCTCTCGGCCGAGAAGCGGGAGAACCCGGTGTAGCTCTGCAGCGCCAGCACCATGCCGGCGAAGAGGCCGGTCAGCCCCACCACCGGCAGAGAGTAGAAGCCGATCTCCACCATCTGGCGCAGCAGCAGGCGCGGGTAGAACGGGGGCCTCGCGCAGTGCGAGGTCGCTTCGAGCGCGAACAGGGAGAGGCGCCCGATGGCTCCGAACAGCGCCAGGACGCCGTGGCCGATCGCCTGTAGCGGGTTGCTATTCACGCAGCGTTCCTGTCGATGGCGCCTCTGGGCCTGCCTGCCCAAGCCCCGACTCGGCGCCAAGCGCGGGGAACTCTAGTCAACGAGTCGGCTGCCGTAAACGCGCCGAGAGCGAACGTCATTCCCGTGCCCGAGCGGGCGTCGACCCTCAGAACGGCGGATCGTCCCCCGCCTCATGCATCCTGTCGAGGTTGTCGAATTTGGTCAGCAGAGCGTTGAAATAGAGCTCCACCTTGCCGATCGGGCCGTGGCGCTGCTTGGCAATGATGACCTCGGCCTTGTTGTGGACCTTGTCCATCTTCTCCTGCCACTCGGCGTGGTCGGCGGTGCCCTCCTCCGGCTCCTTGCGCCCGAGGTAGTACTGCTCGCGGTAGAGGAACATGACCACGTCCGCGTCCTGCTCGATGGAGCCCGACTCACGCAGGTCCGCGAGCTGTGGGCGCTTGTCGTCGCGCTGTTCCACGGCGCGGCTGAGCTGCGCCAACGCCAACACCGGCAGATCTAGGTCCTTGGCCAGCGCCTTGAGGCCTTGCGTGATCTCCGAGACCTCCTGGACGCGGTTGTTGAGCCGCATGCTCGTGGTCGGCCGCATGAGCTGCAGATAGTCGACCACGATCAGCGAGATGCCGTGGCGGCGCTTGAGGCGGCGGGCGCGGGCGCGCAGGCCCGCGATGGTGAGCGCAGGCGAGTCGTCGATGAAGAGCGGCAGCGCCTCGATCGCCTGACTGGCGCGGACGATCCTGACGAAATCGGCGTCGCGCACCTCGCCGCGCCTGAGCTTGTCGGACGAAATCTCGGTCCGCTCGGCGAGAATCCGCGTTGCGAGCTGCTCGGCGGACATTTCGAGGGAGAAGAACGCGACCTTGGCGCCGTCGGCAGCCGGCCCGCCCTCGGTGCCGGCGCTGTAGGTCGATGCGGCATTGAAGGAAATGTTGGTGGCGAGCGCCGTCTTCCCCATGCCGGGGCGGCTCGCCAGGATGATCAGGTCGGAAGCGTGCAAGCCGCCCAGGAGGCGGTCGAGATCGGCGAAGCCGGTCGGCACGCCGGTGAGCCGACTGTCGCGCTTGTAGGCCTGCTCGATCATCTCGACGGCGCTGGTCAGCGGTGCGGCGAATTGCTGCCCGCCCGGATCGACCCGGCCCTCTTCGGCCAGCTGATAGAGCCTGTGCTCCGCTTCCTCGATCTGCTCCGATGCCGGCTGGTCGAGCGGCCCGTCGTAGGCGTCGTTCACCACCTCCTCGCCGATATTGACGAGGGAGCGGCGCAGCGCCAGGTCGTGGATGGCCCGTCCGTAATGTTCGGCGTTGATCACCGTCACGGCGGAGCCAGCTAGGCGCGCGAGATATTGCCCGCCGCCGGCCTCCTCCAGCGCCTCGTCGCGCTCGAAATAGTGCTTGAGAGTCACGGGGTTGGCGATCTGACCGCGCTCAACCATGCGGAGCACGGCGTCGTAGATTCGGCCATGCACCGGCAGGAAGAAGTGCTCCGGCAGCAGGAAGGCGCTGACCAGGCTGGCAGCCTCGTTGTTGACCAGCAGCGCGCCGAGCAGCGCCTGCTCTGCTTCGAGGTTGCTGGGTGGGGAGCGGTAGCTTGGTGTCTCGGTGGTTGCTTCCTGGAGAGGGACTCGAGTGGCCATGCTCAATAGTACACTTTGCGTGGGCCGACCACCACCTAAAGCATTGCTTTGATTAGATATTCTTTATCTCTCCCCAATTCCCATTCGGGGAGAACGGCTTGTTTCTTAGGCAGATCAAAAACGTCTAGTGCAATCATAATGTGGAAATCTTCGGGTCCTCGGCGAAGTAGAACATTGGGGATATCTTTCTCCACAGTCTGAGAATTCTGGGGAAAACAGCCGGAGTTGCCTAGCGAGAGCCCTCCAGCTTGCTTGCGCTGACTTGTGAGTTCTTGCCGGCACGCGGAACCCGACAGGCTCAGGCAGCGTGGGCGCGCTCCCAGTCCACCATGTAGTCGCGAGTAAGCGGTGCCGCGTCCTGACGCCGGGCGAGCTGGATCTGGGCCACCATGTGGTCCTGATGACGGAAAGCGGCCTCGGATCCGGCGAGATAGAACTCCCACATCCGGCAGAAGCGCTCGTCGTAGACCTCCTTCACCCGCTCACGGTTCGCCCGGAAGTTGCGCGACCAGTGCTTGAGCGTATCGGCGTAGTGCAGGCGCAGCATCTCCACGTCGAGGGATTTCAGACCGGTCTGCTCCAGCGCGGCGAATACCTCGGAGAGCGAAGGGCAATAGCCGCCGGGGAAGATGTACTTGCGCAGCCAGGGGTTGGTGACGCTCGGCCCGTCCCAACGGGCGATGGTGTGGAGCAGGGCGACGCCATCCTCCTTGAGCAACCGCTCCAGCTTGCGGAAGAACTCGAGGTAGTGCTTGACGCCCACGTGCTCGAACATGCCGACCGAGACGATCCGGTCGTAGCTGCCGGTGTCCTCGCGATAGTCGCGCAGGTGGAAGGCCACGCGGTCCTGGATACCTAGTTTCTGCGCGCGCTCCGTGGCGTAGGCCTGCTGCTCGCGCGAGAGCGTGAGGCCCGTCACGGTCGCGCCGGTCTCCTTGTGCAGGTAGATGCCGAGGCCGCCCCAGCCCGAGCCGATGTCGAGCACGCTGAGACCGGGCCGGTCGAGCAGCAACTTCGACGCGAGGTGGCGCTTCTTGGCGTGCTGAGCCTGCTCCAGCGAGTGATTGGGCGTGTCGAAGTAGGCGCAGGAATACTGCCGGTCCGGGTCGAGGAAGAGGTCGTAGAGGTCGTCAGAGAGATCGTAGTGGTGGGCCACGTTCTGCCGGGCGCGGCCGACCGGGTTGTGCTGCTGCAGCGGGCGGACCCATTGGGCGAGCCAGTTGCGCGCCTTGATCACCGTGTTCTCGTCGAGCAGGTGAAGGTTCGCGCCGACCAGGTGCAGGAAGTCGCGAATGGTCGCGTCGTCCTCCACCGTCAGCGTGCCGTCCATGTAGGCTTCGCCGACGAAAAGGCGGGGATTCAGCAAGAGCTTCCAGTGGAGCGAACGGTCATGCAGCCGGATGGTGACGGTATCCCCCGGCTCGCCTGCAAAGGTGTGGAGCTTGCCCCGCGCATCGATGACGCGGAGCGTGCCCCGCTTCATCAACGTCCTGAGCAGGGGCGCAACCAGCATGGCACGGGGCCTCGATTATTCGGCTTGGGCGCTGGCCGTATCTTCCTCTGAGGGACTGTCCGCGTCGCCGCCGGCATCGGCTGGTTCGGCTGCTTCGCCGGCATCCGCCGTTTCGGGTGCGTCGTGTGCGGCGGGCGCGTCCGGGACCTCGTCCTCTACGGCTTCATCCGCTTCGTCCTCCAGCTCATCGAGGATCGTGCCACCGCGGGCCTGAATCTCCGCTTCCTCGGGCGACCGGGCGACGTTGACCTTGACCGTCACCGTCACCTCCGGGTGGAGCGCGATCCGCACGCCGTGGACGCCGAGCGACTTGATCGGGCGGTCCAGCCGCACCTGCTGGCGCCGGACCTCGGCGCCGCGCTCGGCCATCGCCTCGGCGATGTCGCGCGCGCTGACGGAACCGTAGAGCTGCAGCGTGTCGCTCGCCTGGCGGATGAGGATGATGCTCTCGCCCTCGAGCCGGGTGGCGGCAGAGCTGGCAGCATCGCGGCGGTCGCTGTTGAGCTGCTCCAGCGCCTCGCGCTCCCGCTCGAAGCGCTCCATGTTCTCGGACGTGGCCCGAAGGGCCTTCTTGCGGGGCAGCAGGAAGTTGCGGGCATAGCCGTCCTTCACCCCGACGACATCGCCCATCCCGCCGAGCTTCTCGATCCTCTCGAGCAAGATGACTTCCATGCCC
>JAPPKP010000292.1 GCA_028819955.1 Rhodospirillaceae bacterium
TGGAACGCCAAGGGCGGCCTCCTCGGCAAGCAGATCAGGCCGGTCTTCGCCGACGCGAAGACCGAGCGTGCGGAAGGCGCCAAGGCCGGCATCTCCGTCATCAACGACGGCGCGATCGCCATGGCGGTGGATTGCGACTACGACTTCGGCGCGCCCGCCGCGCTGCAGGCGCAGAACGCCGGGCTGATCTCTATCTTCCTGTGTGCGGAGAGCGTGCTCGCCGGCATCCAGGGGATCGGCAAGTACTCGTTCTCGAGCTCGATCCTTGCCGCCGTGCAGGGCGCTACGATCGCCGAGTGGGGCTACTAGGTGAAGGGCTGGCGGACGGCCTATCTGCTGCTCGACGACATCCTCGAGTACAACAAGGGCATCTGCTACGGCTTCGACTGGATGTGGCGTGAGGTGCTCGGCGGCGAGGTCGTCGGCCACGACGTCTATCAGAACGACGATCCCAGCATCCAGGCTCAGGTCGACCGCATCCGGGCGCTGCCCGAGGAGCCCGACATCATCGAGAACTGCAGCTACATCCCCGGCGGGGCGAGCGCGATCAAGCAGATCCGCGCAGCCGGTATCAACGCTCCGATCGGCGGCGGCAGCTCCATGACCGGCACCTACTGGCAGGAATCGGTGCCCGGTCTCTCTGGCCACTTCGTGCCCGAGCAGGCCTCGATCTACGGCGACGATCCGCGCCCGGCGGTGCAGGAGTTCCTCAAGAAGTACGAGGCCAAGTTCGGTGAGCCGGTGAACAATCAGTACGCCTTCCCCGGCTACGTGGTCTTCGAGATGTGGGCCAAGGCGGTCGAAAAGGCCGGCACCTTCGATTCCGACGCCGTGGTCGAAGCGCTGGAGAGCTTCCGTGAGGAGCCCGTGCTGGTCGGCACGCGGACCTTCACGGACCAGCTCCACCATCAGAACTTCGCGCCGTATCTGATCGTGGAAACCACCAACAATCAGCCGGCGGTCGTCGACTCCTGGACCATTTCGGAGCCGGTGCCCATGGACGTTCTGTTCGGCAAGCGCTACGAGTACATCGCCCGCTGAACGAGCGTGGAACGATAGCGCCCGCTAATCGGGTGTAGCGACGGGAGGGGGCTGCAGCGCCAGCGCCGCAGCCTCGCTCCTCCAAGTTGAGACCAGCGCCCCCGCCGGGCAACCGGGCGGGGGCGCTTCCTTGCCGGGGCTTGTTCGCGCGCATGCTATCCTCGCCACGAAAGACCCGGGCTCGGAGAGTGTCGATGGCGCCGGTCTATTACCACGCGGGCTGTTTTCCGCCGCATGAGCGCCTGGACTGGGCCGCGCTGATCCCGTTCATCGGTCCCGCTGCGGCCGCAGTGGCGCGCTACGACGGAACGCTCGCCGCCATTCCAAACACGCGCATCCTGTTGGCTCCATTGATGACGCGGGAGGCGGTGCTCTCCTCACGCATCGAAGGCACACAAGCGACCATGGGAGAAGTGCTGGAATTCGAGGCAGGACGGGAGCCCGAATCTCCCGCACGTCGTGACGATATTTGGGAGGTGCTCAACTACCGTGCCGCGATGCGACGGGCGGAAGAGTCGTTGAGAGAATTGCCGCTGTCCCAACGGGTGGTCCGAGAAGCGCACTCCGTATTGCTTTCCGGGGTGCGTGGCGAGGGCAAAGCACCGGGCGAGTACCGCAAGACTCCCAACTGGATCGGAGCGCCTGGGTGCACCGTCGATGAAGCCAAGTTCGTTCCCATCGGAGCGGACAGGCTCCCAGACGCGATGAGTGCGTGGGAGCGGTACATTCACCAGGAGTGCCCTGACCGTCTGATCAGGCTCGCAATTCTGCACGCTGAGTTCGAGGCCTTGCATCCGTTCCTGGACGGCAACGGGCGGCTCGGGCGGATGCTGGTGCCATTGCTTCTCTGGCAAGACGGCCTCATCCGGGAACCGACGTTCTACATCAGCGCCTATTTCGAGACCCATCGCGATGCCTACTACGAAGGCCTCCTTGCCGTCTCGCGCGACGACGATTGGACTGGGTGGTGCAGGTTCTTCCTGGAGGCCGTGCGAATGCAGGCAGAGGACAACCTGACCAAGGCAAAGGGCATCATTTTCCTATACGAGGACTTGAAGCGGCGCGTGCCGGAACTGACCCGTTCTCGCTACGCGATCCATTCGTTGGACTGGATTTTCGGCCACCCGATTTTCAGTGCTTCCGACTTCGCGACCGGCACCGGCATGTCCGGAAGGACAGCGCGGCGAATTCTGGACGCTCTGCGCGAAGGCGGCGTTCTTCGGGTCATCGCCCCCGGTAGCGGCCGCCGAACGACCGTTCTCGGGTTCCCCGACCTCCTGAGCCTCACGGAAAGCGAGGCGGTGTCTTGACAGTCATCCATGGCCAACAACACTCGTTGTTGGACACTTTTGCGCAAAAGTGTCCAACAAACGAGTTAGTCGGCCACCGGTGACCGACAAGCGGCACCAATTGGCTGGCGATGTGCCCCTACCGCATCGTCCGGCTTTGCCCTGAAACCACACCGGCCCGCGCCTTGACACATGGTTGTCACCCCCGCGACGCTTTGCGATGATCGGGGCGAGCTAGGCGGCTCGGGGATTGGCGCGATGGACACTGGCGGCGAGCAAGGAACGGGGCCCTACCTGGAAGGACAGCTGCTCGTCGCCATGCCGACGATGGCGGACCCGCGCTTCGCGCACACCGTCATCTACCTCTGCGCCCATTCTGACGACGGCGCGATGGGCCTCGTGGTCAACAAGCTTTTGGAATCGCTCAGTTTCTCAGACCTTCTCGAGCAGCTCGACCTCGAGCCCGCGAACGTGAACAAGTCCATCCCGGTGCACTTCGGCGGCCCGGTCGAGGCCGCGCGCGGCTTCGTCCTTCACTCCACCGACTACACCCACGAGGCCACGATGCAGGTGGATGACGGCTTCGCGCTCACTGCCACCATCGACGTGCTGAAGGCCATGGCGGAGGGGCGCGGCCCGCGCCTCAGCATGCTGGCGCTGGGTTACGCAGGCTGGGCGCCAGGCCAGCTCGACCGCGAGATTCAGGAGAACGGCTGGCTCACCGTGCCGGCCGACGAAGAGCTGGTCTTCGACGAGGCTCAGGACGGCAAGTGGGAGCGCGCCGTCGGCAGGCTCGGGATCGACCCCGGCAACCTCTCGGGCTTCGCCGGCCGGGCCTGACCGGGCGTTGAACCGGGAGAGCGGCCCTCAGCCTTCGTCCGCCCGGCCGCGCTCACGGCCTGCGCGGCGCGATCGTCGCGTAGAGCAGGTGATCCTGCCACTCGCCGGCAATCTTGAGATAGGCGCGCGCGTACCCTTCGCAGCGGAAGCCGGCCTTCTCCAGCAGCTTTCGGCTCGCGCTGTTCTTGGGCATGCACGCGGCCTCGACCCGGTGCAAGCCGAGCGGCCCAAAGCAGTGGCCGAGCAGGCCGGTGAGCGCCTCGCTCATGTGGCCGTGGCGCGCATGGGGCCGGCCGATCCAGTATCCGACGCTGCAGGACTGCGCTGCGCCGCGCTGCACGTTGCTCAGGGTCATCCCGCCGAGCAGCGCGTCGTCCTTGCGGCGGAACAGGAAGAAGGCATAGCCCAGATCGTCCTGGCCGTCGCGCAGCTGGCGGCGGATGCGCCGGCGGAAGGCGCTGCGGGTCAGCGCGTCGGAGGGCCAGGTCGGCTCCCAGGGGCTGAGGAACTCGCGTGAGAGCGCCCTGAGCTCGGCCCAGGACCGCCAATCGCGCATCTGCGGCGGCCGGAGGTAGAGCGAGCGCGTCTCCACCGTCGCCTCGCGTGTCGAATCCTGGGCGGGACGCAGGAACGCCATCAGCCGGGCACCCCGATCCTGAACGCGTAGGTGCCGGCGTCCTCCTGCCAGCCCAGCAGCTCGAACGGCGTGGTCTCGCAGAAGTGCTTGAAGTCGATCACCGCGGCCGGGTCGGTCGCGAGCACCTGAAGCGTCGTACCGGGGGCCAGACGCTTGAGCGCCTTGCGCGCCTTGAGCACAGGCAGCGGGCACATCAGGCCGCGCAGGTCGAGGGTCTCGTCCGCGTCCGGCGGAACATCGGGCACGGCGGCCGGCGGCACCTCGACCGGCTCAGGCGAAGCGGGCGGCGATCGAGTCATGAGCTTCCAGCCTCGCGATAGGGCCGAGCGCGGCGACCGTGGGATGGCCACCCTGCAGGATGCGGCTTGCGGTGCGCTGCACCGCCTCGCGGTCCACTGCATCGACGCGCTCGATCAGCTCGGCGATCGTGAGCGGTCGGCCGAACAGCAGGATGTGGCGACCCAGCCGCTCCGCCCGCGCTTGCGTGCTCTCCAGGGACATCAGCAGCCCGGCCTTGAGCTGGGCGCGGGCACGGGCGACCTCCTCGTCGCCCACCGCGGCGCACGCGCCCGCCAGCTCGTCCGCCATCACCGGGATCAGCTCTGCAAGCTCGTCCTCGCCAGCGCCGGCGTAGACGCCGAAGATGCCGCCGTCGGCGTAGCTCGAAGCGAAGGTGAAGACCGAGTAGGCGAGGCCGCGCCGCTCCCGGATTTCCTGGAAGAGCCGCGACGACATGCCGCCGCCGAGCAACGTCGACATTACCTGGAGCGCGTAGAAATCGTCGTCGTCGTAGGCGAGGCCGTCGAAGCCTATGAGCAGGTGCGCCTGCTCCAGATCGCGCGCGATGCGGCAGTCGCCGCCGCTGTAGACCGCAGCCGCAGGCGACGGCACCGGGCCGTCCGGAAGCGCGGTGAAGGCCGCCTCCGCCGCCTGCACGAGGGCGTCGTGATCGACCCGGCCCGAGCCAACCAGCACCATGCGCGCAGCCCGGTAGTGCGCGCCCATGTAGGCCGCGAGCGCCTCGCGAGAATAGGAGCCCACGAGCTCGGGCGGGCCGAGGATCGTGCGGCCGATGGGCTGGTCGGGATAGGCGGTCTCCTGAAAGCAGTCGAACACCAGGTCGTCCGGCGTGTCGTTGACCTGCGCGATCTCCTGAATCACCACCGCGCGCTCGCGCTCCAGCTCCTCCGCATCGAAGGTCGAGTGCTGGAGGATGTCCGCCAGCAGGTCGAGCGCGAGCGGCACGTCCTCCTTCATTACCTTGGCGTAGTAGGCCGTGGTCTCCCGGGACGTGTAGGCGTTGAGATGGCCGCCCACCGCCTCGATCTCCTCGGCGATGTCGCGGGCGCTGCGCCGCTCGGTGCCCTTGAAGGCCATGTGCTCCAGCAGGTGCGAGAGGCCGTTGGTCGCTTCGGTCTCGCAGCGCGCGCCGACATCGACCCAGAGCCCGACCGAGGCCGTCTCCACGTGGTCGACGGGATCGCTGACCACCCTGAGCCCGTTGGCGAGCGGCGTTATCTGCACGCTCACGCCACACGCTCCCGCTGCGGCGCATGGACCCGGTCGCGGACGAAGCGCGTGAGCAGGGTCGCATCCACGGGCAGCTCCGTCACCCGTTCGGGCTTCGCCGCGAGCGCCGCGAGCCTGGGCGGCAGGGCCGGGCGAATGCCGACGGCGCGCTCGATGGCGTCGGGAAACTTGGCTGCATGGGCGGTCGCCAGGCTCACCATGGGCCCCGCGCCGCCGCCGTGGAGACCGGCCGCGTGGACGCCTGCCGCGCTGTGCGGATCGATCATGCGCCCGCAGGCGCGCCACACCTCCGCGATGGCCGCGAGGCAGGCATCGTCGTCGGCGCGCGCGGCGGCGAAGGCGGCCTTGGCCCGCGCGAGCCGGTTGCCGCGCAGGGCGAATTCGCCGTGCTCGGCAAGCGCCGCCATCAGCGCGCGCAAGGCGCCGCCATCGCGGCCCGAGAGGTCGGCCAGCAGGCGCTCGAAGTTGCTCGCCACCTGAATGTCCATGCTGGGGCTCAGCGTCCTGTGGACCGTCCCCTTGCGGTAGAGGCCTGACTCGAAGAAGCGGACGAGGATGTCGTTCCGGTTCGACGCCACCACGAGGCGTTCGATTGGAAGGCCCATCTGCCGCGCCGCGTAGCCGGCGTAGACGTTGCCGAAGTTGCCCGTGGGCACGGTGAACGAGACGGGCCGGGCCGGCGCGCCCAGGGCGAGCGCCGCGTAGACGTAGTAGGCGGTCTGCGCCGCGACCCGGGCCCAGTTGATGGAGTTGACCGCGGCCAGCCCGATCTCGTCGCGGAGCGCCAGGTCGGCGAAGAGCGCCTTCACCAGCGCCTGGCAATCGTCGAAGGTGCCGGCGATGGCAACGTTGTGGACGTTGGGCTCGGTGGCGCACGTCATCTGGCGGCGCTGCATCTCGGAGACCCGCCCCGCCGGGTGGAGCACCACGACCGAGACCGCCTCGCGGCCGCGGAAGGCCTCGATCGCCGCGGCCCCCGTGTCGCCCGAGGTGGCGGCGAGGATCGTCGCCGTCCGCCCGCGCTTCGCCAGCACCGCGTCCAGCAGGCGCGCGACCAACTGGAGCGCGAAGTCCTTGAACGCGAGCGTGGGGCCGTGGAAGAGCTCCAGCAGCCACCGGTCCGGGCCGAGCTGCACCAGAGGCGCCGTCGCGGGGTGGTCGAAGCCGGCATAGCTCTCCGCAGCGATCGCCGCCAGTTGCGTGCGCGAGAAGGCGCGCCCGGTGAACTCTGCCATGACGGCGGCGGCGACGTCGGCGTAGGGCCGGCCGCCGAGGGCCGCGAGCGCATCGTTGTCGAGGGCCGGCCAGCGCTCGGGGAGGTAGAGGCCGCCGTCGCGCGCGAGACCCTGGAGCAGGGCGTGTTCGAACGAGACCGTCCGCCCTCCGGTCTGCCGCGTGCTGATGTAGCGCAAGCCGCGCTCTCCGTACTCTTCCGGCTACTTCCGGACTCTTCCGGCCCAGTTCAGACTATACGCGCCCGCTGCCGGCCGGCAAGGAAGGGCCGTGTTGTCGGTAACACGGGATATGTCCGGTCCATGTACCAGATGATCTGTCCGGTTTT
>JAPPKP010000048.1 GCA_028819955.1 Rhodospirillaceae bacterium
GCTCTCGCAGGCGCTGAAGCGCGTGGTCGAGGGCGAGTTCGCCTGGGTCAGCGTGCGGGGCGAGGTCTCGGGCTTCAAGCGCGCCGCGTCGGGTCACCTCTATTTCTCGCTCAAGGATGCAGATGCGGTGCTCGACGCCGTCTGCTGGCGGGGCGTCGCCGGCAGGCTCGGGATCGCACCGGAGGACGGGCTCGAGGTCGTCGCCACCGGCAAGATCAGCACCTATCCGGGCCGTTCCCGCTACCAGATCGTGGTTGAGCGGCTGGAGCTTTCCGGCGCCGGCGCCCTGCTCGCGCTATTGGAGGCGCGCAAGAAGGCACTCGCCGCCGAGGGCCTGTTCGACGAAGCGCGCAAGCGCGAGCTGCCGTACCTGCCGGAGACTGTGGGCGTCGTGACCTCGCCCACGGGCGCCGTGATTCGCGACATCCTGCACCGTTTGCGCGACCGCTTCCCGCGCCGGGTGCTGGTCTGGCCGGTCACGGTCCAGGGTGCCGGCGCGGCAGAGGAGATCGCCGCCGCCATCGGGGGATTCAACCGCCTCGACGCGGGCGGGGCGGTACCGCGGCCCGATGTGCTGATCGTCGCCCGCGGCGGCGGCAGCCTGGAGGACCTCTGGGCCTTCAACGAGGAGGTCGTGGTGCGCGCCGCGGCGGCGAGCGAAATCCCCCTGATATCCGCCGTGGGTCACGAGACCGACGTGACGCTGATCGACCTCGCCGCTGATCGCCGGGCGCCGACGCCGACCGCCGCAGCCGAGATGGCGGTGCCGGTGCGCGCCGACCTGCTGGAGCGCACGCGGACCCTGGAGCATCGCCTCGGCGCATCGTTCCGCCGGCAGATCGCCGAGCGGCGCGCGCGGGTGGATGGGCTCGGGCGCGGACTGCCGGCGGCGCGGGACCGGCTCACGACCGCGAGCCAGCGGCTCGACGACTGGTCGGAACGTCTCGCGCGAGGGGCACGGGGCCGGCTTGCGGCGGAGCGCCGAACCGTCGGCCGGCTCAGGCCGCTCAGGCCGCGCCAGCTCCTCGCGCTCAAGCGTCAGCAGCTCGCGCACGCCGCCGGGCGCCTCGCGGCCGACCGCCCCACCGGGCGCATCGCGGAGGCGCGACAGATGAGCGCAGTGTTGGCGGAGCGGCTCGCTCGCGCCGGGCGGGCGGCCTTGAGCGAGCGGGCGGCGCGGATCGAGGCCGCCGCGCGCCTGCTGGAAAGCTTTTCCTACCGGGGCGTGCTCGCACGCGGCTATGCGGTGGTGCGCGATGAGCGCGAGCGCCCGCTCACCAGCGCCGGGGATGTGAAGTCGGGCTCCGCGCTCTCTCTCGAATTCCACGACGGCCGCGCCGCCGCCCGCGCCGCCGCCGAACCCAAGCCCCGCAAGGCGAAGCCGGAGAACGACGAGGGCGGGCAGGCTTCACTGCTATAGGCCTGGAAACACCCGTAACCTCGTCATTCTTTGCTATTGCAGGGTTTCGGCTGAGGCGACCACCAGCTTGTGATTTCGGCCAACGACGCTGTCGATCGACGCGAGCGTCAGCCGTGCCGACGGTCGTAACGGCCTCGGGATCACGTCGCGCAGGCTTCCATGGCGGAGGTCGAAGAGCGAGCCCTGCCGCGCCGCGAACCTATAGAAATAACGGTAGCCGAGCCCGTCGAGCAGGGTCGCGACCCGGAGCCCCGTTTCTCGGCACGACTTGTAGTGCCCCTCCATCGCGATGACGGGGCGTTGACTGGCCAGTAACGCTTCCGCGCCCGCCAGAACTTGCTCCTCGTGCCGCTCGACATCCATCTTGATGAAGCGGACGTTATCAAGCCCCAGGGGTCCGGTCAGCCGGTCGAGCGTATCGACCTTGATCGTTATCCCGCCGGGATCGGCGGTGACTCGCGACGCACCGAGATTAGTCTGATTGACAGAGAAGTTCAGCTCGCCCGGCCTGTCTGAGAGCCCCATCTCGACCACTTCGACCCTCCGGTCCATCACATTCGCGCGCAGCACGGCCGCCACCGGAGGGTTCGGCTCGAACGCAACCACTCGGTCGAAATGCGCGGCGAAATAGCGGGAGTGGTTGCCGATGTTGGCGCCGATATCGAGTGCCGTGGCAGGCCGATCGAGGCGCGGGAACACCTCGCGCGAGAGAGCCTCCAGCTCGCGGCCCTCATAGATTCCATCAAGGATGACGCGCCGGGAGATTAGGTCGCCAAGAAACACCGCGCGTACTGCGGGGGTGCGCCTCCCTTCGTACCGGCGTAGCCATTCCCGAGTTGCGCGGCGTAAGATTAGAGAGAGCATGTGCAGTGGTGTTCCTTATTGAATCCCGTTACGCGGTGTAGGAGAGTAGCGTTCTTTATGGTATCCGGCGGGCAGGCTAGGACGTTCGGGTCGCTGCAGCGGACTGCCTGACGGTCAGATTGTCGTTCTCCGAAGCGATGAATTCCAGCGCCATGAGGGTCCCTCAGTCGGCCGACTCGCAATTGCGGCGACTGTGTCCAGGCACTTTGGAACATAATACCGGCGAGCAACACGCCGAATCACACCTTGCTGCGCTCAAGAATTCTAGAAGTCTGCGCATCCGATGGGATAGGATGGTTCCTGCAACGGAATGGCCTTCGATCATGTCATTACCTGCATTTGTCATTAATCTGGACCGCAGCACAGATCGGTGGAAGCTGATCCGGGAAAACCTTGATGAGATCGGACTGAAAGCAACGCGCATCGTCGCCATAGATGGGCTGTGTCTCCCGGATGACCCGTCGACTAGGCTCTTGGGTGCGGGGACTGTCGCCTGCGCCCTAAGCCACTACAAGGCGATGGCTGCGTTCCTCAAATGTGCCGCGCCGGCGGCGCTCATTCTGGAAGACGATGCCGATGTTGGCCCATCCGTTCCGTCGATAATCCAGTCGCTGGATTGGTGGCCACGAGGTCACGGTCTCGTTCAATTGATAAGTGAGAAACTGGCCGGGAATCGGATATGGCTCGGGCACTCCATTGGGCTCACGCCGGATGGGCGTACGGTGCACCCGATCGTCTACAAGCGCATGTACGGCCATGGCTACCTGATCGATCGCGATACCGCAGAGCAAGTACTGGCCATCGCGCCCGACGTGCCAATGCCGATCGACCATCTGCTGTTCCACGTGGTCAATTCGCAGCTCGCGCGGCGCGCGCGACCGCTACAAGTGGTTCCAGGTGTAGTTCGAGCTCGTCCCTTTGAGCAGGTGGGCTCCGACATCCAAACCAGCGGCTGGGTCAAGTCGCCTCGGTCAGTGTGGAAACCCGGCCATTTCGTTCGTCTGAATCATCTGTTGTTAAGGGTATGGGCCTTGGTGACGGGGCGGGTGCAGCGTGTTCATGTGCCGTTTAAGGGCTGACGTCGCAGATTCGTTCTGGTCATCATGTCTCACAAGGGCTTTGATCGTAAGCTGCCCGCTGGTGTATTCACCCTTGCAGAAGCTTCCCGCCGAACTGTGGGAACGACATGTGGTATTGGCACGGATCCGGTTTATCCCCGGCAGGAGCACTGGCGGCCATATCAGCGGTGCGGCGGTGCCTGGGTGCTTTGCGTCGACATAGCATTTTGGTGAGTGAAACGGTGTCCCGCTGTAACCAGCTTTGGATGGCCCTGCAGCCGTTCCGTACTGCGCTGGGTTCGATTGACGCGCACCTAATTTTTGCCCTGAACGGCAACATCACTCGCGGCTGCGTGTTCTTCTGCTTCTGGCTTCTGGTCTCGCGTAAGGAGCGATTTCAGCGCATGAGTGCGGTGGAGCTCGCGCCCCGGTCGACGAATATGCTACGTGATCTTGACGCGCTGACCCAGACTACGACGGAGACTACGACGGAGAACGAAGCCAAGCGTCTTCTTGTACGATCTTTCGCCCAGAAAGTCTCGCGAGCCATCATGCCCTTTCCGCGCTCACGGTTTCTGGTCCCCATACCCCATCTCGAACAGCACTCATTATGACACATGTTAGCTGAAGACCTGAATGGTGTAGATCTAATTGTTACCAATATGCACCGAAACTTCACCGGTGTAACTTCTACAACGGTGGCCGTTGTACTCAATCAAGAGAAGAAATACAGAATGTTTATCGCCGGCCGAGCATTGCCCGGCTGCCAAAGTTCGATCTCTTTGAGACGAGCAATCCTGTGTTCGCGAAGACCTACACCAGGCCATCGGCATGTCTTATGGCACGTTAGAAGAAACAATGAAATGCGCGTGGCCCTCTTTGCTCGAGATGTATTAGGACTTCCGATCCGAACTGTATTTACATCCGCTGCACAACGCCGCCATTCAACCATACCTAGATGGCTGATTTCCCGAATGGACGCGGTGATTGCTACCAGTGAAACCGCAGCCTCGTATGTGCCAAATGTGCGCGCAGTAGTTCATCACGGTGTGGATACCGATAGATTCTACCCTGCCACGAACCGTCTGTCGGCCTGGAGGAAGCTGGGGTATCCAGGAAAATTTGGTGTTGCGACAATTGGTCGAATCCGGCCGGAAAAGGGCACCGATATATTTGTCGATGCCATGATCCGAATTCTTCCTGAGTTTCCCGAAGTTACGGCCCTCATTATAGGAAAGGTCTCCCCTTCACAACGCCGCTATCAAGGGGAGCTTCGGCGGAGGATTGACGCCGCGGGATTAACGCAAAGAGTACTCTTTACGGGAGAGGTATCTTGGATTCAGCTACCGGACATTATGCGAAGCTTATCCCTGCTGATCGCGCCACCACGCTACGAAGGATACGGGTTGACCCCGCTGGAGGCCATGGCTAGCGGTGTGCCGGTCGTTGCTACCGATCGAGGTCATTTTTCTGCTTTTATCGGCAATAATGAAGCTGGAGCACTGGTCGATACGCCGGATCCATCGCAGATCGCAAGTGCCGTGACTGCTCTAATTGGCAACCCAATCGAAATGAAACGGAGGAGTTTACAAGCAAGAAGACGTGCTGTTGGCTCATTTAATGTGAATTCTGAAATAGACGGCATCCACAAAGTTTATGAAGAACTATGGACGTAGGTCGCGACCCGGCGGCGATTTGTACAGGTAGGACAAGCGACTAAATCCCTACTCGAGGCTAACCCGCCGCTTCGAGCCAGTGGCGTGCGATCTCCTCGCGGGTTGCGAACCAGACGCCCTCGTGGGCCTGCGCGTGCTCGATGAAGCGGGCGAGCCCCGCGATCCGGCCGGGGCGGCCGATCATGCGGGCGTGGAGCCCGATGGACATCATCTTCGGACAGGCGGCGGACTCCTTGTAGAGCGTGTCGAAGCTGTCCCTCAGGTACTGGTAGAAGTGCTCGGCGGTGATGAAGCCCGGCGTCGACCAGAAGCAGAAGTCATTGGCATCCGGCGTATAGGGCACCACCAGGTGGCGCTTGCCCGAGACCTCCACGAAGTAGGGCAGGTCGTCGTTGTAGGCGTCGGAGTCGTAGATGAAGCCGCCCTCGTCGACCACCAGCTCGCGGGTGTGGACCGAGGGGCCGAAGCGGCAGTACCAACCCACCGGCCGCTTGCCGCAGGTGCGCTCGAAGGATTCGACGGCAAGCCGGATGTGCTCGCGCTCCTCCTCCCGCGAGAGGCGGAACACCTCCTCCCAGCGCCAGCCGTGGCTGCACACCTCGTGGCCACCGGCGACGACGGCGCGGGCGACCTCCGGGTTCTGCTCGAAGGCGACGGCGCAGGCGTAGAAGGTGGACTTGATCCCGGTCTCCTCGAAGAGCCGCAGGATGCGCCAGACGCCGGACCGGGAGCCGTACTCGAACATCGATTCCATGGCGAGGTTACGGTAGCCCTCGGGCAGCGGGTAGTTGCCGAACTCGGTCAGCGTCTCCTGGGTCGGATCGCCCATGGCCTCCGAGTATTCCGAGCCCTCCTCGTAGTTGACCACCACCGAGACCGCCAGCCGCGCCCCGCCCGGCCACGGTATCGCCGGCGGGTTCGCGCCGTAGCCAACCAGATCGCGACCGCCCGAAGATGTCTCCGCCATGATGGTCCTCCGTTCCCAAGCTGCTCCCGCCAGGCGCGCGCCTGCGCGCCTTCCCCGTTAGCCATCATAGAGCGTCACGAGGCGCCGTCGTAATGGGCTTGGAGGATGCCGACCACGCCGTCGCGGCTGTACTCGGGCGGAATCGCCTCGCCGCCCGCGAACATCTCGCGCAGCCGGGTGCCGGAGATGCGAAGCTTCCCGTCATCGCCGCGGCGGCAGGGCCGGCCCTCGGCGTCCCCGGTCGCAACCGCCGCCACCGCGCGATAGCGCTCTTCCTCGCCGAGCGGGTTCTCCTCTCCCTCGGCGGCGAAGCAGACGTTCCCCGTGGCCATGCCCCGGCAGTCGAAGCAGTGGAAGGTATCGTCGATCTTCAGCGGCCGGATGGCGAGGCTGTCAGGGCCGATCTCGTCAAAGATGCGATGCGCGTCGTAGGGCCCGTAGTAGCCGCCGAGCCCGGCATGGTCACGCCCCACTACCAGGTGTGAGCAGCCGAAATTCTGGCGGAAGAGGGCGTGCAGCAGCGCTTCCCGCGGGCCGGCGTAACGCATCTCGATGGGGTAGCCCGCCTGGATCACCGTCCCTGCCGCGAAGTGGTTGGCGACCAGCCAGTCGATGGCGCGGACCCGGACATCGGCCGGGATGTCGCCCGCCTTGAGCGCGCCGAGCACCTGGTGAATCAGCACCCCGTCGCACACCTCAAGCGCGACCTTGGCGAGGAACTCGTGACTGCGGTGCATGGGGTTGCGGGTCTGGAAGGCGGCGACCGTCGACCAGCCCTTCTCGGCGAAGAGCGCGCGGGTCTCGGCGGGACGCAGGTAAAGCCCACGATAGGTCTCGGGAAAGTGCCCTTCGGAGAGGACCGAGACCGGGCCCGCCAGGTTGA
>JAPPKP010000002.1 GCA_028819955.1 Rhodospirillaceae bacterium
ACAAGGTGCTGATCCCCGGCGTGATCGACTCGGTCTCGAACTTCGTCGAGCACCCCGAGCTGGTGGCGGAGCGCATCTGCCGCTTCGCCGACATCGTGGGCCGCGAGCGGGTGCTTGCGGGCGGCGATTGCGGCTTCGGCACCTTCGCGGGCTTCGGCCGGGTGGACTCGGAGATCGTCTACGCCAAGCTGGGGGCGCTCGCCGAGGGCGCAGCCATGGCCTCCGACCGGCTCTGGTAGGGGATGGCGCCACCCCGTCGGGTGCTGGTCATCCGGCATTCGGAGATCGACCAGCCCGGCTTCTTCGGCAAGGTCATGGAGCAGGCCGGCATCGTCTGGCAGCCGTGCGACCCCTGGCAGGGCGAGCCCTTCCCGCCGCTCGAAGGCTACGACGCGGTGCTCGCCATGGGCGGGCCGCAGCAGACGGACGAGGAGCGGCTCCACCCCTGGCTCCGGCCCGAGAAGGCATTGCTGCGCGAGGCTGTGGAGGGCGGCATTCCCGTGCTCGGCGTCTGCCTCGGCTGCCAGCTTCTGGCGGACGCCCACGGCGGCACCGTGGCGCCGCTGCCGGAAGCCGAGGTCGGCATCATCGACTTCGCGCTGACCGAAGCGGGCCGCGCCGACCCGCTCTTCGCCGGGATGCCGAGCGCCCCTCTCACCATGCAGTGGCACCTGAACGCGGTGACCGCGCTACCCAGGCGCGCGGTGCTGCTGGCTTCCTCGCCCGTCTGCGCGATTCAGGCCTATCGGCTGGCACCGCGCGCCTACGGCGTGCAGTTCCACATGGAGGTGGACGCAGGGCTGGTGCAGGCAACCGAGGCCTTCCCCGAATACATCGCCGCGCTGGAGAGCCTGCAGGGCGAAGGCGCGTTCGCGCGCATGGTGGCCGATGCGGCCGCCAAGGAGGAGACGCTGCGCGCCAACGGAAGCAGGCTCTTCGAGAATTTCGTCGGTCTGATGCACGCGGAGGACAGGCGGCCAGCGGCTTAACAGTAGGCGACGCGACAAGGAGAGAAGGAATGGACCGGGAGGCGTCGCGCGGGACGCGCGCGGAAGACATGGCACGCGGCGGGGCACTGCTCTGGGAAGCCTGGCAGGGGCGCAGGCAGATGGACGCCCTGCCGGCGGACTGCCGGCCCGAGACGCTGGAAGACGCCTACGCGGTGCAGGACGGGCTCGCCGAGAGCGCGGGCCTCGCGGTCGCGGGCTACAAGATCGGCGCCACGAATGCGCAAGTGCAGGCGCGCTTCAGTGTAGACGCGCCCTTCTCCGGCCGCCTCTTCGCGGACCACGTGAGCGAGAGCCCGCTAACCGTGCCCGCTAACACGGTGAACTTCTACGCGATCGAGGCGGAGTTCGACTTCGTGATGGCGCGCGCGCTTGCCCCGAGGGCCGCGCCCTACACGCGGGACGACGTGCGCGCGGCGGTCGCGAGCGTCCACCCCGCCATCGAGGTGCCCGATTCCCGCTACGCCGACTGGCTCTCCATGAAGGCGCCGGACCTGATCGGCGACAACGCCATCGGCTGCCTGCTGGCGCTCGGGCCCGAGGCCGAGGGCATGCTCGACCACGACCTCGCGGGCCAGCCGGTGACCGTCCGGATCAACGGCGAGGTGGTGAGCGAGGGCGCGGGTTCCAACGTCCTCGGCGATCCGTGGAACGTCATGGTCTGGCTCGCGAACCACCTGAGCGAGCGCGGGCTTACGCTGGAGGCCGGCCACGTGGTCACCACCGGCAGCGCTGCGGACGTGGTGCAGTGCCAGCCGGGCGATACGGTGACCGCCGAGTTCGGGCCCATCGGCCAGGCCGAGGTGGTCTTCGAGGCGTGAGCCAGGGGGCACCAGGGAGGAAAGAGCGATGAGCGCACGCAGCTACTTCACGCCGGTGGCGGGCCTGCCGCCGCAGCAGGAGTTGTTGACCGACCGCGCGGTGATCACCGAGGCCTACACGGTCATTCCGCGCGGCGTGCTGCGCGACATCGTCACCAGCTACTTCCCGCACTGGCAGGGCGCTCGCGCGTGGGTGTTGTCGCGCCCGGTCGCGGGATTCGCGACGACGTTTTCCCAGTCGATCGTCGAGCTTGAACCGGGCGGCGGCAGCGAGCGGCCCGAGCCGGACGCGCACGTCGAATGCGTGCTGTTCGTCATGGCCGGCGAATTGCGGCTCACGCTCGATAATGCCGAACACACGCTCTCGCCCGGCGGCTACGCCTATGTGGCGCCGGGCACGCGTTGGGCGGTCGCGAACGGAGCACGCGAGCCCGGCTGCTTCCACTGGATCCGTAAGGCCTATCAGCCCCTGGACGGCATCGACGCACCCGAGTGCTTCGTGTCGTCCGACCACGACGTCGAGCCGGTGTCGATGCCGGACACCGACGGCGCCTGGGCGACGACGCGTTTCGTGGATTCGGACGACCTGCGCCACGACATGCACGTGAACATCGTGACCTTCCAGCCGGGGGGGTCGATCCCCTTCGCCGAGACCCACGTCATGGAGCACGGGCTCTACGTGCTCGAGGGCAAGGCGGTGTACCGGCTCAACCAGGACTGGGTGGAGGTCGAGGCCGGCGACTACATGTGGCTGCGCGCCTTCTGTCCGCAGGCCTGCTACGCCGGGGGACCCGGGCCGTTCCGTTACCTGCTCTACAAGGACGTGAACCGCATCCCGACGCTCCCCGTGCCCGGTGCGCCCACGCCCGCTTAGAGCGTTTCCGTTTTGCACGGAACCGCTCTCGCTATTTTTTCGCTCACGGCAGCCGGCCTACGGCCGGCGCCTCCGCGAGGGCGCCGCTTTCGCGGCGGGCCGCAGTCGCGGCCTGTCGCGCGTCCGTCAAAGACGGACACGCTCTAGGATTGCGCCGAGGAACGGCGAGCGGCGGGAGAGCCCTGCGCCGACCGGACGGGAGCTCCGTTACGCGAACGGCAGGAGCACCGTGGAGCCGGTGGTGCGCCGTTCCTCGATCGCGCGATGCACCTCGGCGGCCTCGCGCAGCGGATGGCGATGGCGGACGGTGATCGTCACCGCCCCCGACGAGACCACGTCGAACAACTCCTGCGCCGCAGCGACCAGGTCCTCGCGTTCTTCCATGTAGTGCATGAGCGCAGGGCGGGTGACGAACAGCGAGCCGCGCGCGCCCAGCTCCACGACATCGACCGGGTCCGGCGCGCCCGAGGCGTGGCCGTAGCTCGCCAGGATGCCGAGCGGGCGCAAGCAGTCGAGCGAGCGGGTGAAGGTGTCCTTGCCGATGCTCTCGTAGACCACCGGGCAGCCCCTGCCGTCGGTCACCTCCATGACCAGCGGCACGAAGTCCTCGCGCGAATAGACCGCGACGTGGTCGGCACCGTGGGCCTTGGCGAGCTCCGCCTTTTCGTCGGTGGAGACCGTGCCGATCACGGTGGCGCCCAGGTGCCTGGCCCACTGGCAGAGGATCAGCCCCATCCCGCCTGCCGCCGCGTGGACGAGTACCGGATCGCCGGGCTGCACCCGGTAGGTTCGGCGCAGCAGATACTGGGCGGTGAGGCCCTTGAGCGTGATGCCGGCGGCGTCTTCGTCGGAGATGCCGTCGGGCAGCCTGACCAGCCGCTTGGCCGGCATCACCCGGCGCTGGGCGTAGGCGCCGTGCGGCGGGCTGGCGTAGGTGACCCGGTCGCCGACCGCGCACTCGGTCACGCCCTCGCCCACCGCCTCGACCGTGCCTGCGCCCTCGATCCCCAGGACGACGGGGAGCGGCGGCACGGGCCAGGGATGCGGCATGCCGCGCCGGTTATAGGTGTCGATGTAGTTCACACCGATGGCGCCGTGGCGGATCAGGGCTTCGCCCGGTCCCGGCTCGCCGACCGGCCAGTCCTCCCAGCGGAAGACATCGGGCGCGCCCTTTTCGTGGATGACGGCGGCTTTGTTGCTCATGGTTGCTCCCGGTTTGGCCTGTGGCCTGAGGCCATAGTCCCGGCTTTTCTTACCATTTTGCCGCGAAAGACAGGAGGCGTGTGCGGTGCCGGACGGAGTCCGCTCCACCGACGACTGGCAAGAAAGCTCCCTCGCCGGCAAGTATCCGCTGACTCCGACGGCGAGGCGGGTATAGGATTGAGTCAACGACGTGCCGGCTGCGACGCATCGAAGGTTCGTGGCAGTCAGAGACGCGAACTCCGAACCGCACGGAGTCGGTCGGATCGAATTCGAATTTCAGCGAAGGAGGGAGAGGCAGATGTTGGATAGCAAGCTGGTCAGGCTCGGTGCCGTCGCCGCGCTTGCCGTGGGCGCGAGCTTCGGGGTGCAGAGCGAGGCGTTCTCGGCAGAGAAGACTGTGCAGATCGCCGGCTTCGGCGCCAAGTCCGGCGTCGTTCGCTCGTTCGGAATCAACACGGAAGCAGTGTTGATCGGGGCGATCGAGGCCGTGAATGCCGCCGGCGGCGTCACGCTGGCCGACGGCTCCATGGCGAAGATGGAGCTGTCGTTCTACGACGACCGCTGCAATGCGGAAGAGGGCATTTCGGTGCTGCGCCGCATTGCCGGCAGCGATGCGGTCGTTGCCATCGGCCCCACCTGCTCGAACGTGGCCGAGCCGCTCTTCGGCATCCTGCAGAAGACGGTCGGCGACGAAGGCGACTCCGGGCTGCAGATCCCGGTCTTCACCGATACCGCCATCAAGGGCGGGTTGGCGAAGATCTCCCAGTGGGCGTTCCGCAACGTCCCCAACGAGAACCAGATGTACAAGTCGCTGTTCCAGTGGATCGCGACGGAGCATCCGGACCTCAAGACCGTCTATGGCGGTGTCGAGGAGGATTTCGCCCACTCCCGTTTCACCTGGCACAAGGTGATGAAGGAGCGCTCGCCCGAGGCCGGCTATGAGGTCCTCGGCGAGTCCAAGTGGCTCCTGAACGACACCAACTTCACCACCCAGGTACGCCAGATGAAGAAGGCGAAGGCCGATATCGTTGCCATCTCGGCCCATCCCTTCACCACCTGCGGCGTGCTGAAGGAGATGAAGCGCCAGCGGGTCAAGCCAAGTCTGCTGGTCGGGCTCACCAGCTCGTCGAGCATGGAGACGCTGCAGGGCTGCGCCGACCAGGCGGAGGGCATCATCATTCCGACAAGCTTCGCGCCGGTCACGGAGGCCGCCAAGGCTGCGGCCGACGCGGCGGCGAAGCACGAAGGGAGCGCCGATCTGCACAGTGCGGCCGCCTGGGAAATCGTGATGATCCTCAAGGACGTCATGGAAGCCCAGGGCATCTCGGCCGACGGCGATTCGGTGGAGGCTGACCGGCGCAAGATCCGCGACGGGCTGGCCAACCTGAAGGAGACCGACGGGCTCCTCGGCAAGATCCAGCGCACGGACGAGGGCGAGGCGGTCAAGCCTTACCTCTACGTGCACGCCCAGGCGGGTGAGTGGGCCATCCTCCACGATCCGTCACAGTAAGCGTTATCGGGCGGGTGTGCGCCGCGCGCGTGTCGGCGCACCCCCGCTCCCTTTTCGCCGACGTCTCTTAAGCGGGGGATGATCGGGTGGATTGGCTCGACTTCTTTCAGTCGATCACGGACGGCCTGCTGTTCGGCTCCATCTACGCGCTCATCGGCATCGGTTTCACCCTGATTTTCGGGGTGATGCACAAGATCAACCTGGCCTATGGCGCGGCTTCCATCGCTGGCGCCTACGTCAGCATCGCCGTAGCCGCCTACGTGCCGCTGCCGGCGCTGGTCACGTTTCTCATCGCCGCGATCGGCTCGGGCGCGATCGCGTTCCTGATCTACCTCGCCAATTTCCGCTTCATTCCGCTCGCCAGCCCGCTCGCCACGCTGATGGCGACCGTCGGCATGCTGATCCTGATCGACGAGATCGTGGTCCACGCGACCGACGGCATGCCCCAGCCCTACCCGGCGCTCTTCGCGGACATCTATATCGAGTGGGGCGATTTCGGCCTGCGCGGCGACCTGATCTTCATCTTCGTGCTCTCGCTGATCGCCATGGTCGTGCTCATGTTCATGCTCTACCGCACGCGACTCGGCATCGCGACCCGCGCGGTGGCGCAACAGCCGGTCGCAGCCCAGCTCGCCGGTATCAGCCTGGACCGCACGAACGCGCTCACCTTCGTCATCACCGGCCTGCTGGGCGGGCTCGCGGGCGCCATGATCGGCGCCTCGGTCGGCGTACTCTCGCCGCTGCTGGTCGTGCCGATCACGGTCAAGGGGCTCATCGTCTGCGTCATCGGCGGCCTCGGCAGCATCCCGGGCGCCATCGTCGCCGGCCTCGCGGTCGGCGCCTTTGAGAACTTCTTCCTGGCCTTCAGAGGGGTCACCGAACGCGATATGTACGTGATGCTGCTGCTGTTCGTGTTCCTGGTGTTCCGGCCCGGCGGCATCTTTTCGCGCTCGGTGGCCCGCGACTGAGCGGGGGAGAAGGCGATGGACTTCTTCTTCGGGCTGCTCCAGATCATCGGCGTCCACACGCTTCTCGGGCTCTCCGCCTACGTCGTTCTGCAGACCGGCCAGGTCACGCTGGCACAGGCGGGCTTCTTCTCCATCGGCGCCTATGTCTCGGCGATGCTCACGGTGCTGGCGGGCTGGCACATCATTCCGGCGCTCCTGGTCTCGGCCACGCTCGCCGGCATCGTGGCCGGCATTGTCGGATTCCCTGCGCTCAGGATTAAGGGCCTGATGCTGGTGGTCGCGACTATCGCCTTCGGCGAGTTCATTCGGCTCTTCTGGTTCAATTTCGACTACCAGATCGAGAAGAAGGGCATCGTCGTCGGCCCGCAGGGCGGTGAAGGGTTCAAGCAGATCCGCTTCTTCCCCGAGAACGGCTGGAGCACCCTGGATGTCGCGATCTTCATCTGGGTGATCGTCGCCCTCGTCATGCTGGCG
>JAPPKP010000341.1 GCA_028819955.1 Rhodospirillaceae bacterium
AAGCGGTCAACTCATCTGGTACATAAACCGGTCAACTCAAAATGTGCTCGACAGGAAGGGCCGTGTTTGGGAGAAATATCGCCATTTGGCCGGGGCGCCCGACGGTTGCAGGCTACGCCCGCGGCCTGGGGCGGCCGAGAGCCGGCCAGCGGTGTGCATGAGCGATTCAAGGGAGACACACACATGCTTTGATCGTTGCGAACGGTGGCCCTGGCAGGCGCCGCCACGGTAGCCGGTGCCGCGTTGGCGCTGGGTGCGCTTGACGCGAAACCCGCCAAAACCGAGAGCGGCGGCACGCTGATCTGGTCGATCCCGGCGGCAATGAGCCTGTTCGATCCGCCGCAGTCCTGCGGCTGGCTCACCAAGAACGCCACCCACATGATCTTCGACGGCCTGGTCGAGCTGGAGCTCGGCAAGCCCGAGAAGGGGTGGGCGACACTTCGTCCGGCGCTCGCCGAGTCCTGGACCGTCTCCGAGGACGGCAAGACCTACACCTTCCACCTGCGGAAGGGCGTGAAGTTCCACGACGGCACGCCGTTCAACGCCGAGGTGGCGAAGTGGAACTACGACCGCTTCTCCAACCCCGACGCTCCGCAGTACAACTCGGTCGCCAACGCCTACCTGAACTTCTACGCGCGCTGGATCGAGTCCAGCCGCGTGGTCGACGAGCACACCTTCGAGATCGTCCTCACCCAGCCGCACTTCGAGTGGCTGCAGATCGGCCAATCCTCCTGCGGGCGGCCGGAGATGATCAGCCCGACCGCGTGGGAGATGCACGGCGATCAGGACATCGCGCTCCATCCGGTTGGTACCGGGCCGTTCAAGTTCGTCGAGCGTGAGATCGACGTGATGGTCGTGCTCGAGCGCAACGACGACTACTACGGCGAGCCGGCGAAGCTCGACTACATGGTCTGTCGCCAGATCACCGACCCCGCGACGCGCATCGCGGCGCTTAGGGCCGGCGAGATCAACATGGTCACCGAGCCCACCTGGGACGAGATCGAGAACCTGGTGGACGAGGGCTTCCAGCTCCAGCTGCAGCCCAACGTGCCCTCGGTCTGGTACGCGGCGTTCAACATGCAGCATCCGGACCTTCAGGACGTGCGCGTGCGCAAGGCGATCAACATGGCGATCGACCGGGAAGGCGTTGCTCGCGAGGTGCTGAGAGGCACCGGCAAGGCCGAGCACGGCATGCTCTCTGCCGGAACCTTCGCCTACGATCCCGACTACGATCCCTGCCCGTACGACCCCGATGGCGCCAAGGCGCTGCTGGCCGAGGCCGGCTACGCGGACGGGCTGGAGCTCACCTTCGAGATCTTCGACTACGGCTGGAACGAGGCCTGGGAAAAGTGGATGCAGCGCGACCTCAAGAAGGTCGGCATCGACCTCAAGCTGGAGAAGCTGGAGTGGATGACCTATCTCGGCAAATGGCTCCAGGGCATGCCGGAGACCGTGGCCATGAACAGCATGGGCTGGGGCTGGTCGGTACCGTACTGGCGCGAGCAAGGAGCAGGCCCGCGCCCGCGCGGTGGAGCTGATGCGCCTCGTCGGCATCCCCGAGCCCGAGGGGCGGCTCGCCGACTACCCGCACCAGTTCTCCGGCGGCATGCGCCAGCGCGTGCTGATCGCCATCGCCATCGCCTGCGAGCCCGACATCCTCATCGCCGACGAGCCGACGACGGCGCTCGACGTCACCATCCAGGCGCAGATCCTGCGGCTGCTGTCCGACATCCAGAAGAAGCTCGGCAGCGCCATGATCCTGATCACCCACGATCTCGGCGTGGTCTCGGCCATGGCCGACGAGGTGCTGGTGATGTATTCCGGTCGGATGGTCGAGTACGGCGACGTGAAGACGATCTTCCGAAACCCCCGGCACCCCTACACCCTGGGGCTGCTGGATTCGATCATCAAGCTGGACGACTCGCGCGAATCCGAGCTGCGCTCGATCTCCGGCCTCCCGCCGATCCCCATCGACCCGCCCACCGGCTGCCCCTTCCACACCCGCTGCCCGCGCCGGATGCCCGAATGCTCCGTAGTGCGCCCCGAGCTCAAGGAAGTAAGACCTGGCCACCAGGTGGCGTGCTTCTTGCACTGAAAGCGCACGTCTCTTCTCCCCCGCGATCACTCCTTCTCAGCCTCATGCCGGGACTCGATCCGGGCATCTCCATTAGTCCGCCCTATTCATGGACTGGCTCGCACTTGAGTCTCGGTTGATGGGTCGCGTTGGGGCTTGACGCGGACCTTCTCGGCGACCGCATCGGGCGTGCCGAACATGCCGAGGTTGTCGTAGGCGAAGCGCTCCTCGGTCCACGCGCGCCGCAGGATGTCGAGAGCTTCGCTGAAGCGCTGCTCGACCTCGTCCATCGGCACGTCGTAGCCCAGCTCCTCGGCGACTTCGATCTGCTCGATGAGCGACTCGAAGGGCTCGGGATCGCCGTCGCGGACCGCCGGGATCAGGATGAGCGGGAATTCCATGGGCGTCTCTCGGATCGCGGGTTGCCGTGCGCGCGCAACGCGGTTGACCCGCCGACCCCTTGTGCCTAGATGCCTGGAGAGCGGCCGCGGTGCTGCGCGGAGCATGGCGGTCCGCGCCGCCTGAGGAAACGGCCGGCGGTGCCGCAGCAACGGCTGGCAGACTGGCGCCGGGCTCGCTATGGTCCGCGCCGCGCGTGCAGCGCGCAGACTTGCAGAGGAAGTCATGGTCGAGCGTCCAGGCGCCCTCGGGCGCTATCCCCAGACCCGCATGCGCCGCAACCGGCGCGACGACTGGTCGCGCCGCCTGACGGCCGAGACCGTACTGACGGCGGGCGACCTGATCTGGACCGTCTTCGTCTGCGAAGGCTCGGGCCGAAGGGAACCGGTGCAGTCCATGCCCGGCATCGACCGGCTCAGCGCTGACGTGCTCGCCGAGGAGGCGCGCGCGGCCTACGACCTCGGCATCCCGGCGCTCGCGGTCTTCCCGCAGACGCCGCAGGCCGCCAAGAGCCCTGACGGCGAGGAGGCGCTCAACCCGGACAACCTGGTTTGCCAGGCGGTACGCGCGGTCAAGGCGGCGGTGCCGGAGATGGGCGTGGTCTGCGACGTGGCGCTCGACCCCTACACCAGCCACGGCCACGACGGGCTGATTCGCGACGGCTACGTGGTCAACGACGAGACCGTGGACGTGCTCTGCCGCCAGGCGCTGGTGCAGGCCGAGGCCGGCTGCGACGTGATCGCGCCCTCGGACATGATGGACGGGCGCGTCGGCGCCATACGGCGCGCGCTGGACGAGGCCGGCTTCGAGCGGGTTCGCATCCTCTCCTACGCGGCGAAGTACGCGTCCGTCTATTACGGGCCGTTCCGCGACGCCATCGGGTCAACCGGCAATCTCGCCGGAGGCGACAAGCGCACCTACCAGATGGACCCGGCCAACGGCGACGAAGCGCTGCGCGAGGTCGCCATGGACATCGAGGAGGGCGCCGACATGGTGATGGTGAAGCCCGGCATGCCCTATCTCGACATCGTCTACCGGGTGAAGGCGGCGTTCGGGCTGCCGACCTACGTCTATCAGGTGTCCGGCGAGTACGCGATGCTCAAGGGCGCGGGCGAGCGCGGCTGGCTCGACGGCGACGGGGCGATCCTGGAAGCGCTGCGCGGCTTCAAGCGCGCCGGCGCCGACGGCGTGCTGACCTACGCCGCCCTCGACGTCGCCCGGCGCCTGCAGGGCTGATTTTCCACCCGATTGCCGGGCCGGCCGCGGCCGCGGCGTGTATACTCCTGAACCGAGACAGGGAACGATCGCGATGACCGTGGACGGACCACTCAACGGCGTCACCGTAATCGACCTGACGCGTGTGCTGGCCGGGCCCTACTGCACCCTGGTGCTGGCCGATCTCGGCGCCCGCGTGATCAAGGTGGAGACGCCGGGGGGCGGCGACGACTCCCGCGCCTTCGGCCCCTTCGTGGGCGGAAAATCCGCCTACTTCATGTCGATCAACCGGGGCAAGGAGAGCATCTCCCTCAACCTCAAGGATGATGGCGACCGCGCGGTCTTCGAGGACCTGCTGGCGGACGCCGACGTGGTGATCGAGAACTTCCGCGCAGGAACCATGGAACGTCTCGGCTACGGCTGGGAGGCGCTGCACGAACGCTACCCGCGCCTGATCTACGCGGCCTGCTCGGGCTTCGGTCACACCGGGCCCTACGCCGGCCGGCCGGCCTACGACGTGGTGGTGCAGGCCATGGGCGGCATCATGAGCCTCACCGGCCAGCCCGGCGGGCCGCCGGCTCGGGTGGGAAGCTCCGTCGGCGATATCGTGGCTGGGCTCTTCACCGCGATCGGCGTCAACGGCGCGCTCTATCGGCGGACCATGACCGGCGAGGGCGTGAAGCTCGACGTCTCCATGCTCGATTGCCAGGTGGCGATCCTGGAGAACGCGCTCGCGCGCTACTTCGCCTCCGGCGAGGTGCCGGGGCCGCTCGGCACGCGCCATCCCTCGATCACGCCGTTCCAGGCCTACGCGACCGCCGACGGCCACGTGGTCATCTCCGCCGGCAACAACGCGCTGTTCGCCACGCTCTGCAGCGCCTTGGAGAGACCGGACCTCGCCGAGGACGTGCGCTTCGTCGACAACCCCGCGCGCAACGCCAATATCGACGCGCTGGAGCGGGAGTTCGAGGCCATTCTGACAACGCACCCGACGGCGCACTGGCTCACGGTGCTGGAGCAGGCGGGCGTGCCGTGCTCGCCGATCAACAGGGTGGATGACGTGCTCGCCGACCCGCAGGTGGCGGCACGCAACATGGTGATCCGGGCCCAGGACCCGGTCGCAGGGGAGGTACAGATGGCAGGCAACCCGATCAAGCTTTCGGCCTATCCCGACCCGACGGAACGGCCGCCCGCGCCGGAGCTCGATCAGCACCGGCCGGCGATCGTCGACGGAGACTCCTGATGCGCGCCGCGGCCTTTGACAGGGATGGGCAGCGGCAAGGTTACTGGCTCGGGCGACTTCGGCCGTTCTGCGCGGCGGCGGGCGCGCTGGCGCTGCTCGGCGTGCTGCTCGCGGCGGGCTCGTGCTCCTGGTTCGCGCTCCCCTCCTACGACGGGGACGAGGAGGTTGCCGGCCTCGCTGCGCCGGTGGAGGTGGTCCGAGACGCCAATGCGATCCCCCACATCTTCGCCCAATCGCCCAGGGACGGCGCCTTCGCCATGGGCTACGTCCACGCGCAGGACCGCCTCTGGCAGCTGGAGCTGCAGCGCAGGATCGGCCAGGCGCGGCTCGCGGCTGTGGTGGGCGAGCCCGGCATCGAGACCGACAGGTTCCTGCGCACGCTCGGGCTCTACCGCGTCGCCGAGCGCAATTTCGAGATGCTCGCGCCCGAGGTGCAGGCGATCTACGCGGCCTATGCCGCCGGCGTGAACGCCTATCTGGAGACCCACTCCGAGCTGCTGCCGCCCGAGTTCACCCTGCTCGGCCACGAGCCCGAGCCCTGGCGGCCGGCCGACAGCCTGGTCTGGCTCAAGATCATGGCTTGGGACCTGGGCGACAACTTCAGCGACGAGCTGCTGCGCGCGCGGCTTGCCGGCAAGCTCGACCGGGCGCAGCTGCAGGACCTCTGGGCCCAGCATCCGGACGACCCGCCCATGGGGCCGCATGGTGAGGTGCCGGCCTTCGATCCCGCCGGCATCGACTACGCGGCGCTCGACGCCGCCGTGGACGGCGCGATGCCGGCGCTGCGCGCCTCGGGGCTCGGCTCCAACGCCTGGGTGGTGAGCGGCGAGCACACGGAATCCGGCAAGCCGCTACTGGCGAACGACCCGCACCTGCGCCTCGAAATTCCGAGCGTCTGGTACCTCGCCCATATCTCGACGCCCGAGTTCGAGGTCGTGGGCGCGACGCTGCCGGGGCTGCCCTTTCCGCTGCTGGGCCGCAGCCGGACAATGGCCTGGGGCTTCACCAACACCGGGCCGGACGTGCAGGACCTCTTCATCGAGCGGATCGACCCCGACGACGCCGGGCGCTACCTCGCGCCGGAGGGCAGCCTGCCCTTCGACGTGCGCACCGAGACCATCGAGGTGAGCGGGGGCGATGCGATCGAGCTTGAGGTGCGCGAGACGCGCCACGGGCCGGTGATCTCCGACGTGCTGGAGGATACCGAGGAATACCTGGAGGCGGGTCATGTGCTCGCGTTCTCGTGGACCGCGCTCGCGGACGACGACAAGAGCGGCGAGGCGCTGGTGAACGCCACCGGGGCCGAGGACTGGGAGGGCTTCGTCGAGGCGCTGCGTGACCTCGCCGTGCCGCAGCAAACCGTCGTCTTCGCCGACGCGGACGGCAACATCGGCTACGTGGCGCCGGGCCGGGTGCCGATCCGCGCCTCGGGCCAGGGCCACATGCCCGTGCCCGGCTGGACCGGCGAGCACGACTGGGTGGACCAGGTGCCCTTCGAGGCGCTGCCGGGGGACCACAACCCGGCGTCGGGCCGCATCGTCACCGCCAACAACCGGATGGTTGCCCACGACTATCCCCATTACCTGACCGACGACTGGACCCCTCCCTACCGCGCGCGACGGATCGAGGCGCTGCTCGACGCCCGGCCCAAGCACGACGTCGCGAGCTTCACCACGATCCAGCAGGACCTGGTCTCGCTCGCGGCAGCGCGGCTCACGCCGGTGCTGCTCGGCCTCGCCGAGCCCTCGAACGACACCATGCGACAGGCGCTCGCCATGCTCGCCGAGTGGGACCACGGCATGCAGCCCGCGCGGGTCGAACCGCTGATCTACATGGCGTGGCTCAGGGAGCTGATGTACGTGCTCTTCGCCGACGAGCTGGGCGACGTGTTCGAGGACTACTGGAAGATCCG
>JAPPKP010000126.1 GCA_028819955.1 Rhodospirillaceae bacterium
GCGCCTGGGTCTCGCCGCGGGTGAAGAGCGCCGAGCCGTGGCTGCGCGGCAGCACCCCCACCTCACACTCGATGGCGCGAACGTCGCTGGTGGTCCTGCCGTCGATGCGCACGCCGCTATCCAGGATCTGGCCGCGCACGATCTCCTTCTCTAGACCGCTCAGCGTGCCGTCGAGAATGCGGGCAGCGCCGTCTTCCTCGCGGAACTGTGCAGCGGTCTCCGCCTTGGCCACCGCCACCTTCTCCAGCCGTTCGGTCTTGCCAGCGACGGTGTAGGCTGCGCGGAGCGGAGCCTCGGCGCTCGCGCGGATCCGCTCGATCAACGCCGTGTCCACCTCTTCCTCGGGCAGCTCCCAAGGCTCCTTCGCGCACGCCTCGGCGAGGCCGATGATGGCCTCGATCACCGGCTCGATCGCCGCGTGACCGAAGGTGACCGCGCCAAGCATCTGCTCCTCGGAGAGCTCGGACGCCTCCGATTCGACCATGAGCACACCCTCCTGGGTGCCGGCCATGACCAGATCGAGGTCGGAGGCCGCGCGCTGCTCGTAGGTCGGGTTGAGCACGTAGGCTCCGTCTGCGAAGCCGACCCGGCAACCGCCGATCGGCCCCATGAAGGGCAGGCCCGAGATGGTAAGCGCGGCCGACGCGCCGACCATGGCGACGATGTCGGAATCGTTGATCAGGTCGTGCGAGAGCACCGTGCAGATGACCTGGGTTTCGTTGCGAAACGACTTGACGAAGAGGGGCCGGAGCGGCCGGTCGATCAGGCGGGAGACCAGGGTCTCCTTCTCGCTCGGGCGCCCTTCGCGCTTGAAGAAGCCGCCCGGAATCTTGCCGGCGGCGGATGCTTTCTCCTCGTAGTTGACGGTCAGCGGGAAGAAATCTTGTCCCTCCCGCGCACTGCGTTGGCCGACGACGGTGCAGAGCACCGCGGTCTCGCCGTAGCTCGCGAGGACGGCGCCATCCGCCTGACGGGCGATGCGCCCGGTTTCGAGGACGAGCTTGCGCCCGCCCCACATGACCTCACGACGTGTGATATCGAACATGCTGTTTCCTTCGTTCCGGTGGCGGGCCGCCCATTCGGCTCGCCCCTGCATAGGCGCAGCGTCGGAGGCGGCGGCCCCATGCCGCGCCTCCCGCCGTGCCCTCTTGACTCGCGTGCCGCATCCCGGCGGACCACGCGACTGCCAATGCTATTTGCGCAAACCCAACCGCTGAATCACGGTGGCGTAGCGCTCCTGATCGTTGCGCTTGAGATAGTCGAGCAGGCGGCGCCTGCGGCTGACCATCTTCAGGAGGCCCTGCCTCGAGTGGAGATCCTTCTTGTGGCTCCGAAAATGCTCGGTCAGGTTGTTGATCCGCTCAGTCAGGATCGCGACCTGCACCTCCGGCGAGCCGGTATCGTTGGTCTTGGTTGCGTACTCCGATATCAGCTCGGTCTTCCGCGCCGCGGCGATCGACATCTGGCTACTCCGCTTGTCACATGTTGAAGACCCGCAACGGGCGGGCCCGGCCCGCGCCGACTTCCGCCAGCGCCACGAGTCGGGACCCGGCAACGGCACGGACCCTTCCGGGTGCGGCGCCGGGCGCGGGCACGGGCTGGCCGTGGCGCAGACGATCTGCCTCGCGAGCGGTCAGGGGCAGAGCCGGGATGTCGGCCAGCACTGCATCGACCGGTAGCAGGCTTTCGGCGAGGGCGCGACTATGCCCGAGCCCGACCAGTTTATCCAGCGGATTCGCATCGTCGTCAGTGAACGGACCGACCGCAGCGCGGTGAAGCCAGCTCACGTGGCCGACCGTTCCCGCCGCGCGGGCGATGTCGCGGGCCAGCGCCCTGACGTAAGTGCCCTTGCCGCACTCGACCGCGAAGGCGGCGCCCTCTTCATCGGCCTCGATCAGCGTCAGGCTCTCGATGATGACCATGCGTGACGCTAGCTGTGGTGACCTGCCCCGGCGCGCGAGCGCATAGGCGCGCTCCCCGCCGACCTTGATGGCGGAATAGGCGGGCGGAACCTGCTCGATGCGGCCGACAAAGGCCGGGAGCGCGTTCGCGACTGCGGCCCCGGACGGGCGGTTCGCGCTCGTTTCGATGACTGCTCCTTCGGCATCGTCGGTGTCGCGCTGCTCGCCCCAACGCACGCCGAAGCGGTAGCGCTTGGGCGCGTCCATCATGAACGAGACCGTCTTGGTGGCTTCGCCGACCGCCACCGGCAGCACGCCCGTGGCCATGGGGTCGAGCGTGCCGGCGTGCCCTACCTTCGCGCCGCGGCCGACCAGGGACTTGATCCGGGCGACAGCGGCGGCGGACGTGATTCCGCGCGGCTTGTCCACCACCAGCCAGCCGTGGGGGCCGCGCGCGGAAGCGCCGTCACTCATCGGAAGCGTTGTCCGTATCGAGCAGCCTGTCGATTCGCTGCACATGCTCGAAACTGCGGTCGATCTCGAATCTCAGCGACGGCGAGAACTTGAGGTGGACCCGGCGGTTCACCTCGCCGCGCAGGTAGCCGGCGGCGCGCTGCAAAGCGTCGAGTGCCTCGCCTTCCCGCTCGCCGCCCAGCGGCATTACGTAGACCCTCGCGGAGCGCAGGTCCGGCGCCGGCCGAACCTCCGTCACGGTGAAGCGCGTCTCGCTCAGGACGGGATCGCGGAACTCGCCGCGGGCGAGCACCTCGGACAGCGCTCCCCTGATGAGTTCGCCGACTCGCCGCTGCCGCTGGCTCGGCAAACCAGCGTTGCCGCTTCTCCTCGTCATCGATCGCTGGACTGGCGCGCCCTAAGCGTCGAGCGTGCGCGCGACCTCCTCGATCTCATAGAGCTCGATGACGTCGCCCTCGCGCACATCGGAATGATTCTCGAACGACATGCCGCACTCGTACCCTTCCTTCACCTCGCGCACGTCGTCCTTGAACCGCCGAAGGGTCTTGAGCGCGCCGTCGTGAATGACGACATCGTCGCGCAGCAGCCGCGCCTTGGCGCCCCGGCGCACGAGGCCGTTGGTCACCCTGCAGCCCGCGACCTTGCCGACGCGGCCCACATCGAACACCTGAAGGATCTGGGCGCTGCCCAGGGTCCGCTCGCGTGCTTCGGGACGCAGCATTCCTTCGAGACTGGCCCTGACCTCATCGACGACGTCGTAGATGACGGCGTGATAGCGGAGCTCGATGGCGCAGCGGGCCGCGAGCTCGCGCGCCTGTGCGTTGGCGCGCACGTTGAAGCCGACGATGGTCGCGTCCGACGCGGCGGCGAGCGTCACGTCCGATTCGGTGATGCCGCCGACGCCCGAATGGAGCACGCGCACCGCCACCTCTTCCGTCCCGAGCCTGCCGAGCGCGCCGACCAGCGCCTCGACCGAGCCCTGGACATCGGCCTTGATCACGAGGGGCAGCTCGCTCTTGCCCTCCTTCTCTTTGATTTCGGAGAAGAGCTGCTCCAGGTTGAGCGGCGCGCCGCGCGCGACCTCCTTCTCCCTGGCGCGGGCCTGGCGGAACTCCGAGACCTCCCGCGCCCGGCGCTCGTTCTCGACCACCACGACCTCGTCGCCTGCCATGGGCACGCCGCTGAGCCCGAGAATCTCGACGGGCACCGCAGGCCCCGCCGTCTTGGCAGCCGCGCCACGGTCGTCGTACATCGCCCGCACCCGGCCCCATTGCGCACCGGCGACGACGATGTCACCGACGTTGAGCGTGCCACGCTGAACCAGCACGGTGGCCACCGCGCCGCGGCCGCGATCGACCTTGGCCTCGATCACGATGCCCTCGGCGGCGCGGTCCGGGTTGGCGCTGAGCTCGAGGAGCTCCGCCTGCAGCAGGATCGCCTCCTCGAGCCGGTCGAGGTTCTGCTTCTGGGTTGCCGAAATCTCGACCGCGAGCACGTCGCCGCCCATCTCCTCGGTCACGATCTCGTGCTGCAGCAGGTCCTGGCGCACCCGGTTGGGGTCGGCGTCCGGCCGGTCGATCTTGTTGATGGCGACGAGGATGGGCACGCCTGCAGCGCGCGCATGGTTGATCGCCTCGGCGGTCTGGGGCATCACGCCGTCGTCCGCCGCGACCACGAGAACGACAATATCGGTGACGCTTGCACCCCGTGCGCGCATCTCGGTGAAGGCGGCGTGGCCGGGCGTGTCGATGAAGGTGATACGGGAGCCCTTGGGCGTCTCCACCTGGTAGGCGCCGATGTGCTGGGTGATCCCGCCCGCCTCGCCGGACGCCACATCGCTGGAGCGGATGGCGTCAAGCAGCGACGTCTTGCCGTGATCGACATGGCCCATGACCGTGACCACGGGCGAGCGGCCGATCAGGGCCTCGTCGGCATCGTCCTCGCCCTTGAGTCCGATCTCGACATCCGCCTCGCTGACGCGCCGCACCCTGTGGCCGAACTCCTCGACGACGAGCTGAGCCGTGTCGGCGTCGATCGACTGGGTGATGGTGACGACCGTGCCCATCTCCATCAGGCGCTTGACGACCTCGGCGCCGCGCACGGCCATGCGGCTTGCGAGCTCCTGCACCGTGATCGCCTCGGGAACCACGACCTCGCGCACCACAGGCTTGAGCTCGTCCGCGCGCATCGCCTCCCGCGCAAGGCGCTTCTCGCGCTCGCGCTGGCGACGGAGCGACGCGAGGCTGCGCCCACGCTGCTCGCCGACGGAGCCGTCGAGGGCTTCCGACAGCGTGATCTTGCCGCCGCGCCGGCGCGGCTGGTCGCGCCGCGAGGGGCTCGCGGGGCGACGCTGCTCGCCGCGGCGGCGGGGCCTGCCGCGTTCCTCCGTCGCCGGAGTCTCGCCAGGCCGGGCGGGTCGCGCCGCGGCAGAAGCTTCCGAAGCGGCGGCTTCTTCCGGCTTGGGTTCCTCGGGCTGGGGGAGCCTGCGCGCGGCATCCTCTTCCGCCCGCTTGCGCGCGTCCTCCTCAGCCTTGCGACGGGCGTCCTCTTCGCTCTTCCGCCGCTCCGCCTCGGCGTGCTCGGCAGCCAGGCGCTCCTCCTCCACCGCCCGGCGGCGGGCTTCTTCCTCCGCCCGCTCCCGCTCCTGCCGCTCGAGGCGAATCGCATCCTCGACGGCGCGGGCGCGCGCAGCCTTCTCGTCGGTCGTCAGCGTGCGCAGGACGACGCGGGAACGCGGCACTGTGGAGGTCTGCTGCACCTCCTCCTGAGGGGGCGGCGGCGTTGCCTCGGCCACCGGCTGGGGCGGCGGTTGCTTGGGCGCCGGCGCCTTTGCCTTAGGCGCCGCCACGCCGTCAGCGGCAGGGCCGCGCTTCAGCGTCCGCTTCTTGCGAACCTCGACGGCGACAGCCCGGCTGCGGCCGTGCGAGAAGCTCTGCCGAACCTGACCGGCATCGACCGTCTTCTTGAGCTCGAGCCGCCCCGGTCGCTTCAACGAGAGCGGCTTGCGACGCTCCTGATCACCGGCTTCGGTTTCGTCAGTCATCGTGCCATATCCCGATCGCCGGGCTCCGCACGCACGCCGGCAAGCCGCGCGGATTCCCGAAGGAACCGATCGGCGAGCCGGCCCGGCGCCAGTGCGGCGTGTACCACATTCTCACGGCCCAGGCTGCGGCTCAACGCGGCGCCATCGAAGTGCGCGATCACGGGAACGTCCCGCGCGAGCGCACCGAGGCGCGCCCGGCCATGCCGCGCGCCGTCGCTTGCCTCGACCAGGACGGCCACGCGGCGCTCGGTGAGCGCGCGCTGCACCTTGTCGAAGCCCGTGACCAGCGCGCCCGCGCGTCGCGCCAGACCCAATACATCCAGTGCTCGCGCGCTCAACTGCCGCTCCACCTCGTCGATCAGATCGGGCGCCACGGCGATCGGCCGGCGCGCGGCGCGGGCGAACAGACCCCGCCCGCAGGCCTTCTCCAACGCGGCTCGCTCGGCAGAGACCCAGAGCCCCCGGCCCGGCAGCGTCTCGCCCAGGTCCGGCACCAATGCGCCAGCCGGGTCGACCACGAAGCGCAAGAGCGTGTCGCGGGCTCTGCTGGCGCCACCTGCGATGCAACGCCGGGAGCCGGCCTCCGGCGAGGCCGGGCGGTCCTGCATGTGTGCCGATGCGGTCAAACGTTCGGTCTCTCGTGCTCCTCGGCGACGGTCTCAGCGACATCGCCGGCCTCGGCAGCTTCACCGGCCTCGCCGACCTCCGCCCCATCGGCGCCATCGGCCTCCGCCCCGTCCGCCGGCTCTTCGTCGTCGAACCAGTGAGCCCGCGCCATCATGATGACGGCGTTGGCCTCCTCGATCGACGGCGCCAGATCGCCCAGAATCTCGATGAGCTCGTCGCCGGCAAGATCGCCGAGATCGTCCAGCGACTTGACGTCGTTCTCGCCGAGAGCGACGAGAATCGCCGGGTCCAGACCCTCGATGGCGGCGATCTCGTCGCTGACGCCGAGCTCGATCCGGCGCTCGTTGAGCTCCTTGTTCATCGCCTCGACGTAGGCCGCGGCGCGGCTCGAGAGCTCGACCGCCAGCTCCTCCTCGAAGCCCTCGATCATGGCCAGCTCCTCGATCGGGACGTAGGCCACCTCGTCCACGGTGGTGAACCCCTCCGTCACGAGCAGATGGGCGATCACGTCGTCGACGTCGAGCGCCTCCATGAACATCTCGGAGCGCGTGCGGAACTCCTCCTGGCGGCGCTCCGATTCCTCGGCCTCGGTCAGGATGTCGATATCCCAGCCCGTGAGATTGGACGCAAGCCGCACGTTCTGCCCGCGCCGGCCGATGGCGAGCGAGAGCTGCTCGTCCGGCACGA
>JAPPKP010000406.1 GCA_028819955.1 Rhodospirillaceae bacterium
AGGCGATCGTCCATCCGTGGATCAACAAGGCGCTCGAGAAGGCGCAGCAGAAGGTGGAGGCGCGCAACTACGAGATCCGCAAGAACCTTCTGAAGTTCGACGACGTGATGAACGACCAGCGCTCGGTGGTGTACGAGCAGCGCAAGGACCTGATGCGCACCGACGATGTCTCGGAGACGGTCGTCGACATGCGCCATGAGGTGGTCGAGACCGTCGTCGACGACCACATTCCGGAGAAGGCCTACCCCGAGCAGTGGGACCTGGACGGCATGCACGACGCCTGCCGGCGGCTGCTCGGCATCGACCTGCCGATCAAGGAATGGGCCGCCGAGGAGGGCATCGCCGACGAGGAGATCCGCGAGCGCATCACCAAGGAAGCGGATATCCACGCCGCCGCCAAGCTTGCGACCTACGGCGCCGAGGTCTGGCGCCTCGCGGAAAAGAGCCTGCTGCTGCAGATCCTGGACCAGAGCTGGAAGGACCACCTGCTGACCCTGGACCACCTGCGCCAGGGAATCGGCCTCAGGGCCTACGGTCAGCGCGACCCGCTCAACGAGTACAGGGGCGAGGCTTTCGAGATGTTCGAGAACATGCTCGCGAGCCTGAGAGAACAGACGACCCAGCTGCTCAGCCATGTCGAGCTGCGCGTGGCCGGGCCGGAGGAGGATGAGTCGCCCGTGCCGGAGCGGCGCGCGCCGCAAATGCGGGAGACGCGCCGGGACCCGGCTCTCGCGGCGGCTGGCGCAGGTGCGGGCGCGGCAGCCCTCGCCGACGAGGCCCCCCCACCGGCGGCCGCCGCCGGTGGCCGTGCACCGGCCTCGCGTCGCACGGGCGATCAGGGTCAGGCGGCAGCCGGCCAGGGCACGGTGCGACGCGCGGCCTTCGACCAGAGCAATCCGGAGACCTGGGGCCGAGTCGGCCGCAACGCCCCCTGCCCCTGCGGCTCCGGCCTCAAGTACAAGCGCTGCCACGGCAAGCTCGCCTGAACGGCCGAGGCCTCTCCTGCTTCAGATAACCCGACCTTCAGACCGAAGACGGCGCCTCAAATGATGATGCCGCCGAGCGCGCGGCGCCACTTGCTCTCGTGGTCGGTGCCGAGCACGAGATCGGCGTCGGCATCGATCACCCTCCAATCGCCGCGCGCGAGCTCGCCCTCCAGCTGCGAGGGCCCCCAGCCGGAATAGCCGAAGATCAGCAGGCTGCGACGCGGACCCTGGCCAAACGCGATGTCGACCAGTGCCTCGGGGTCGATGGTGAGCGCGAACTCGCGGGAGAGGACCCTGGTCTCGTCGATCGCGTAATCGGCGGAGTGCAGCAGGAAGCCGCGTCTCTGCTCGACCGGGCCGCCGTAATGCAGGGTAATGGAGCTGCCGCGCAGCGCGCCCATACCCTCGTCGTCGAGGTCGAAGCCGAGGCCGTCGAGGAGCGCATCGATGGGCCCGGTGCCGCCCGGCTTGTTGACGATGAGCCCGAAGGCGCCGTTCTCGTCATGATCGACGAGATAGATCACGGTCTCCTGGAAGCGCGGGTCGGGCATGCCCTCGCGTGCGACCAGGAGCTTGCCGCTTAGCGAGTCCGCCTGCGCGGCGCCCGTTGCGGCACCGGCGGCCAGCAGCGCGATCAGGCCAAGGGCTCGCAACAGGCGCACGGCGCGATCCTCAGGCGATGCCCAGCAGCGGGGGAAGCTCCGCGAGCGTCTCGATCTCGGCGTCGGGCGCCTCCGGGATACGCTCTTGCCCCTGACCGAAGCGGTTGCACCAGGCGACTCGGAAGCCGAAGGCCGCCGCACCGTTGGCATCCCATGCGTTGGACGACTGGAAGCTCACCTTGGCCGGAGGCACGCCCAGCCGATCCACCACCAGTCGGTAGACCGAGGGATGAGGCTTGAAGATGCCCACCTCCTCGACCGAGAGCACGGCATCGAGGTCGGCGCCGATTCCCGCGGCCTCGACCGCGGCCTCCAGCATCTCCGGCTCGCCGTTGGAGAGAATGGCGGTGCGGAGCCCGTGCGCCCTGAGGGTCGCCAGCATCTCCGGCACTTCGGGATAGGCGTCCAGGGTGCGGTAGGCCTCCATCAGCCGGGCGCGAAGCGCGTCGTCTTCGATACCGAGTTCTGCCATGGAGAAGTCAAGGGCATCGCCGGTCACTTGCCAGAAGCCCGTGTAGCGGCCCATCAGGCTGCGCAGCCAGGTGTACTGAAGCTGCTTGTGGCGCCAGAGCTCGGCGAGCGGTGCGGCCTTCTCGCCGAGCACCGCAACGTGGCGCCCGGCCGCGGCGTTGTAGTCGAAGAGCGTGCCGTAGGCGTCGAAGACGCAAACCGCGATATCGCCGAAGCGCGGATGGGCCATGCCCCTCTCCTCCCGATGCCGGCGGCCTGTGCCGGGAAGACGCGGCGGCAATCGGGCCGGCGGCTCAGGCCGCCGCGTACTCCTTCGCCCCCGCTCCCGGCTTACTTGTGGCGGAAGATGATGCGGCCCTTCGACAGGTCGTAGGGTGTCATCTCGACATCGACCCGGTCGCCGACGAGCACGCGGATGCGGAACTTGCGCATCTTGCCCGCCGGGCGCGCGATGATCTCGTGGCCGTTGTCGAGCGCCACGCGGAACATCGTATCCGGCAGCTTCTCGCGAACCGTGCCGGAAAACTCGAGCAAGTCCTCTTTGGCCATGGGCGAAGGCGCTGCTTCTTGATCCAAAGGGTGACGGAACCGTTCGCGGGACGATTGAGCCGCGCCAAGGGGCCGCCGGGGCCGGGTTGTCGCATAGCGCGGCGGGTTTGTGAAGCGCGTTTCAGGACGCTCACAGCGGAACCGCTTGCCAAAGAAAGTTGAAACCCATGCACTCTGCGTTTGGTTCGCGTTTTCAGGATGCTATTGTTGCGCCGCGAGAAAGGCAGCCGAAGTCGGTTCTGGCGGACCCGCTTGGCTGCCGCTCGCGGGTCGGTGCAAACTCAGCGGAACGAACACGTCGGATGGCGCAGCTACGCCTCACGGGGCTGACCAAGAGCTACGGCTCGGTGCACGCGCTACGCGGTGTCGACCTGGAGGTCGACGACGGCGAGTTCTTCGTGCTGTTCGGCCCGAGCGCGGCGGGAAAGACGACGACGCTGCGCGTCATTGCGGGCCTCGAGAGGCCGGACGGCGGCACGCTCACGGTGGATGGGCACGATTTGGCGGGCGTCCCGGTCAAGCGCCGCGACATGGCGATGGTCTTCCAGAGCTTCGCCCTCTACCCCCACCTGACGACCTTCCAGAACCTCGCCTACCCCTTGCGCGAGATGAAGATGCGGCGTGCCGAGATCGACGCGCACGTGCGCGAGACCGCGGAGCTCCTGCGCATTACCCACACGCTCGACCGCCGGCCGGCGTCCCTCAGCGGCGGCGAGCAGCAGCGGCTCGCCATCGGGCGCGCCATCATCCGCCGCCCGCGGCTCTTCCTCTTCGACGAGCCGCTCACCAACCTCGATGCCAAGCTCCGCCACGACATGCGGGCCGAGTTCAAGCGGCTGCACCGGGAGCTCGGCACCACCACGATCTACGCGACGCCGGATCAGCTGGAGGCGCTCAGCATCGGCGAGCGCATCGCCGTGATCCAGCACGGGCAGATCACCCAGGTCGACACCCCCGACCGGCTCTATGCCAATCCGATCGACCGCCACGTCGCCTCGCTGATCGGCGACCCACCCATCAATCTGGTCAAGGGCACGCTCAAGTTGGGCGGGAATGCGGGCCCGGCCATCGAGCTGCCGTTCATGGAGCTGGACGGCAGCCCGTGGCGCGAGAGACTGCAGGCGCTCGATCCGGGAACCGAGCTCCTGGTCGGCATCAGGCCGCACGACCTCGCGCTGGTGGATGAGAACGGAGACGGCGTGCCGGCGACCATCGAGATCACCGAGCCGCAGGGCGACATCACGATTCTCGACCTCGCGGCGGAAGGCGTGCCGCTCCGCATGGTGGTGGCGGAAGCGACCGGTGCACGATACTCCGCGGGCGACAGCGTGCGCATTGCGCTCGCCGGCGCCGACACACGACTTTTCCTGAGCGACTCCGGCACCATGGTGGCGTAGGATGCGGCGCGCCCGCCGGAGCGGCCCGCCGACACGAACGACGGCAGGCACCGCCGCGGATTGCGAGTAGACCGAGTGAGGGAGACAACCATGAGACTGATGACGAAGGGCAAGGCGGCACTGCTCGCCGGCGCAGCGGCGCTGGTCGGCTCCGCCATGTGGGGAGGCCCCGCCCAGGCCGAGGACATCACCATCAACATGGCAGCGCCCGACTGGCCACCGACCCGCATCATGCAGGACATGGCCAATACGAGCTACACGGCGCCGAGCGGCAACAACGTGCAGCTCGTGATCGACTTCATCCCGTGGCCCGACTACTACACGCGGCTCGCGGCCTCGCTGACATCGGGCGAAGAGAAGTACCAGATGGCGGTCAGCGACAGTCAGTGGCTAGGCGCCAACATCGAGGGCGGCTACTACATGAAGATCAACGAGTTCATCGATGCGGACCCCGATCTGCAAGCGGTGTTCGCGGATCTGCACCCCAACCTCGTGGCGTCCTATTCCACCTATCCGCATCGCACGGAGAACTACTACGGCTTCCCGCAGATGCCGGACGTGCTGGTGGTCTACTACCGCCAGGACCTGTTCTGCCATGAGGGCGAAATGGCCGCGTTCAAGGAGAAGTACGGCTACGACCTGCCGTGCTCGCCCGAGGAGCAGAACGAAGTCCACTGGGGCCAGGTTGCCGACTTCGGCGAGTTCTTCCGCCGCAGCTCCGGCGATTCGCTGGGTGGCGAGACCCTGAACGACGACTTCTACGGGATCGCCTACCAGGCCGGTAAGGGCTACGACTTCTCCAGCATGCAGATCAACGGCTTCATCTGGCAGCACGGTGGCAGCATCTGGGACGAGACCATGGAGCCCGAGGGCCAGGCGCTCGGCGTCGTGAACTCCGACGTCGCCGTCGAGGCGTTCGAGCACTATCTCTCGCTCACCGAGCACATGCCGCCGGTGGTCCAGACCGGCACCATGGACATCTTCAAGGTCGACGAGCTGTTCCGCGAGGGCAAGGTCGCCTGGATCATCCAGTGGATCGGCTTCGGCGAGTCCGCGATCGCGCCGGAACTCTCGAAGGTCCATGACAAGGTCAACTTCGCCCGGATGCCGGGCCTGCTGGTGGGCGACGAGATCGTGCGCTGGTCCAACATCGGCGGGCAGCCCTTCGTGCTGACCACCTGGAACAGCGACACGGTGATCCAGGAAGCGCTCGACTTCTGCAAGTGGTGGCTGTCGACACCGGTGCAGCACGAGTTCGCCTCGCGCGGCGGCCAGAGCGGACTCCAGAGCGTTTACAACACGCCCGAGTACATGGCGTACCGGCCGTGGAACCACGCCTTCGGACCGAGCCTCGACTGGCAGAGGGACGTCTGGCACATCCCCGAGTTCTTCGAGCTGCTGGTGCAGCAGCAGGAGGAGTTCGACAAGGCGATTACCGGCCAGATCTCCGCCAAGGAGGCGCTGGACGCCATCGCAGTCTTCCAGGATGAGCTCCTGCGCGACGTGGGACGCATCGAGGACTAGCGATCGAGGCGGTAGTACCGGGGGCGGCTCCGCGTTTGGGGCCGCCCTCTTTCCTTCCCGCCGGTTCCCCGGGACTCAACGATTGACCGGCCCCTGACGCATGGCCGTCACCACCTATCACGCCGAGCACGGCACGCTGCTGGAGCGCTTCTTCGAGCGCAACCGCGGGCCGCTCCTGGTCTCGCCCGCGCTCGCCGTGCTTTTCATCATGAACATCTTTCCGCTGCTCTGGTCGTTCGGCCTGAGCTTCTATCGGTATCGCGCGAACCGCATCAAGGAACCGGAATTCATCTGGTTCAAGAATTACCAGAAGGTGCTGACCGACCCGGTGGTCTGGGAGCGTTTCCAGACCACGGCCATCGTGGTCACGGTCGACGTGCTGCTTCAGCTCGTGGTGGGCTTCCTGCTGGCGCTGCTCTTCGAGAAGACCTTCCCCGGCCGACGCGTGCTGCTGATGCTGGTGCTGACGCCGATGATGCTGAGCTTCGTCGCGGTCGGCGCCTTCTTCCGCTACTACTACGAGCCGACCTTCGGGCTGCTGAGCCAGGCGGTGAAGTCCGTCACCGGCGAGCCCTTCATCCTTCTCGGCTCCGAGGTCGGCGCGCTCGCCGGCATCATCTTCGCCGACGTCTGGATGTGGTCGCCCTTCGTGATGCTGCTGGTGCTGGCCGGCCTCGTCAGCGTGCCCAAGCACCTCTACGAGGCCGCCGAGATCGACAGGGCGTCGTGGTGGCGGCGGTTCTGGACGATCACCTTCCCTTACATCCGGGGCCTGCTGCTGCTGGCGATCCTGTTCCGCACCATCGAGGCGTTCAAGCTCTTCGACATCGTGTTCCTGATCACAGAGGGTGGGCCGGGCACATCGACGGAGACCATCGCCGTCTACGTCTACCGGGTAGCCTTCCAGTACTTCAAGACCAGCCAGTCGGCCGCGCTCGGCTATATTCTGCTTTTCGTGGTGATCGTGCTGACCAACCTCTATCTCTTCTTCGTCAGACGACGGGACGTGGAGGATCAATAGGTCATGGCCCGCAAGCGGCGTGAGATCGGCAAGGCAGGCTGGGGGAGGACCGCGTTCTCGACGGTCATCAGCTTCATCTACTTCTTCCCGGTGCTGTGGATCATCCTGACCGCGT
>JAPPKP010000246.1 GCA_028819955.1 Rhodospirillaceae bacterium
ACCTTTCGTGCTTGGCGCGCTGTGCAATTCCACCGTCTCCCTGTCTTTCCGGCGCGGGTGGGGGGGGCGGGGTCCTACGCCCCGCCCGCACCTCAACATCAGCCGCCGAGCGCGTCCTCGAGGATCGAGCAGTCGATCCCCACGGCGGGGTCGACCGTCTCGGTCATCAGGCCGAAGGTCACCCACCACTTGTTGGTGAGCCTCCAGTGGTCGGCAAGCTGGCCGTTGCGCTGGCCAAAGGGCGGCTCGCCCTCGGCAACGCCGCAGAACTGCGCCGATTCCTCCAGACTATACATGTAGAGCGTGCCGTCGTCGGGGTTGTTCACGCCGCCGAGAATCGGCTCTATCTCCGCGACGCCCCACTGCAGCACCTCGTCGATCATCGCGTTGCCCTCGGTCGGGTTCTCGCGCCACCACTCGACCGCCTCGTAGCGGGCCTTGATCAGCGCCACCAGCAGGTCGCGGTGCTCCGCGATGAATGCGTCGGAGGCGAAGATGGCATCGGCGATCAGGCCCTCCTTGAGCCAGTATTCCTCGCCGGAATGGCTCATCTGGCGGGAGCCCGCGAGCTCGGCCAGCACCTGCGGCCCGTAGGGGTCCCAGAGCTCGGCGGCGGAGAGCTGGCCCGAGATCATCGCCGCGGCGGCGGCATCCGGGAAGAGGTTCACCATCTCCACCTCGTTCCACTTGATGCCCTGCTGCTCCAGCCAGATCGCCATGTAGATCTGCGACAGCCCGCCTTCGATGACGCCGACCTTCTTGCCCCTGAGGTCCCCCGGCTCCTTGATGTCGGGGCCCACGATGATGCGGTCCGAGCCGTTGCCGAGATTGGTGAGGCCGAGCAGCTTCACCGGCATGTCCTCGGCGAGCGCGATGGGGCCGAACTCGATGGTGCTGGTCACGATGTCGAGCTGGCCGCTCGCGAGCAGGCCCATGCTCTGCACCGGGTCCTCGATAATCGAGATTTCGAGGTCCATGTTCTCGGGCAGCATGCCCTTCGCCTTGGCGATATGGAGGTAGCCGTAGCCCGGCCAGCTGAAGTGCGCGACCCGGACGGTGTCCTTCGCGCTCGCGGCACCGACGATGCCGAGCGCGAGCGCGCAGGCCGCCAGTGTCATGATCGATGTTCGCCACAGCATGTCGGTTTCTCCCTTTCCGTGCCGTTGACCGTGGAGGCGGGCCCTAGCTGACCCGTCCCCGTATCTCCTCGCGCATCATCGCGTAGAGCCGCCGCTCCATGTCGACGTAGCCCGGATGCACGAGCATCTCCTCCTTCTTGCGGAAGCGGCGGCCTTCCTTGAACGCCATCGGGAGGTCGGCTTTGATCCGCCCCGGCTGGCGCGTGTAGAAGATGATCCGGTCGGCGAGGTAGATCGCCTCCTGGATGTCGTGGGTGACCACCACCACCGTCTTGTTCTCGCGCTCGATGATCTCGATGATCATCTCCTCCATTTCCCAGGTGACCTGGGCGTCGAGCGCGCCGAACGGCTCGTCCAGCAGCAGCAGCGCCGGGTTCTGCGCCAGCGTGCGCGCGATTGAGACGCGCTGCTTCATGCCGCCGGAAAGCTCGGCGGGATAGGCGTGGGCGAACCCCTCCAGATGCACCAGCTCGAGGAAGTGCTCGGCGCGCTCGCGCCGCTCCACTCTCGACAGACCCTGGAGCTTCAGCCCGTACTCGATGTTGGCCCGCGTCGTAAGCCAGGGGAACGAGGTGTAGGCCTGGAACACCATGCCGCGCTCGGGCCCCGGCCCCATGATCGGCTGGCCGAACATGGTCACGTCCCCGCGCGAGGGGTATTCGAGACCCGCCATCAGCCTGAGCATCGTCGTCTTGCCGCAGCCCGACGGCCCGATCATCGCCGTCACCTGGTTGGCATGGACGTCGAAAGAGACATCGTCGAGGGCGGTCACGCTGCCCTTGAGGTAGGTCTTGGTGACCCGGTTGGCGCGCAGCGGGGGCGTGCCCGGCACCGGGGCGTTCGCACCCGCCTCGGCCGCCGCCGTTCGCCCCAGGCCGAAGACCGCCATCCCGCCGCCCCCTAGCGCCTGACCCGGAGGTAGGGGAAGAGCAGCCGGCTCGCGATCCGGAACGAGATGTCGGTCAACACGCCGAGCACACCGATGGTGAGGATGCCGCCCATCATGATGTCGACATGGAGGAAGCGCGCGGCCCGCATCATCACCGCGCCGATGCCGTCGGTCGCCACGATGATCTCGGCGATCACCAGGTAGGTCCAGGCGACCGCGATCATGTTGCGCATGGAATCGAGGATGGCGGGTGCTGCGGCGCGGAAGGTGATGCCCACCACCTGCCGCCGCTTGGCCCCCATGGTGAGGCCGGACTCGATCAGCTCGCGCTGGACCGCCAGCGTGTTGTCGAGAATCAGCGCCACGAGGAAGAAGAAGCAGCCGAGGAACAGCAGCGCCATCTTGGCGAAGTCGGTCGGGCCGAACCACACCAGCAGGAGCGGCGCGAAGGAGGCCGCCGGCAGGTAGCGCCAGCCGCCCGTGGTAGGGCTGATGAGTGCGCGCGCCTTGACGAAGCAGCCCATGAAGACGCCGAGCGGCACGGCGATCAGGCTGGCGACAAAGAAGCTTGCATAGATGCGATAGAGGCTGGTGCCGACATCGGCGATGAAGTTCTTCTCGGCGAAGAGGAAGGCGATCTCGGCCACCACCTGCTCGACGGCAGGCAGGAAGCGCTGCTTCTCCTCCGGCGTGATGTAGTGGGCGACCTCCCAGACGGCGAAGAAGACGATGACGCCGATGACTCCCAGCACCACGGTGCGCCGCTGCGTGAGCGAGCCCAGCACCTCCAGGAAGGGCTGGCGCGGCGGCTTGAAGAGCGGCGCGGGAGCGGCTTCGCCCGGATGCGTGTTCGCATCGGACGGCGGCGTGCCCCCGGCCTGCCCCTGCGCCATTCATGTCATCCCGAAGGCCGGCGGTCATAGGCGGAACACGCTCCCCGCATCACTCCTCCACCACGGCGATAGCCTCGACCTCGATCAGCAAATCCTCGAAGGCGTAGCCGTCCACGCGCACCGCCGTCGCCGCCGGCCCGAGCGGCGGGAAGTAGCGGCGCCGCACCTCGGTCATCTTCTCCCAGTACTCGGTGGGCGACTCGCCGCTCCCGTCGTACTGGTAATAGGTGTTGAGCTTGACCACGTCGCTCATCTCGGCGCCGGCCTCGTTGAGCACCGCGATAAGGCTCTCGAACACGTTCTCGGTCTGCGTGGCGATGTCGCCGGGGCCGACCGTCCGCCCCTTCCGGTCGGCTGAGATCTGGCCGCCCGCGAAGACGACGTTGCCGACCCGCCAGCCCTGGGAGAACGGCACCGGCATGCTCCAGTCCCAGTGGCCCGCCGGCATGATGCGCCGCCGTTCCCGGCCGAGATGGGCAATGCCCTCGATCTGAATCAGCTCCCCCGGGTTGGAGAAATCCTTGACCCTGAGCCCCGTCCCGGAGGGCCCGGGGTCCGGCAGGTATTCCATGCGCACTCGGGTCAGCGCTTCCCAGAACGCGGTCACGTCGGCGCCCGCGGTCTCCTGCCGGTAGTAGGTGTTGAGGCGCAGCAGGTCGCCCATGGAGGCGCCGGCCTCGGCGAGGACGGCGGCCATGCCATTGAAGCAGTTGCGGGTCTGCGCTGCGATGTCGCCGGCATCCCTGAGTGAGCCGTCCCCGTTGAGCGAGCGCTGGCCGCCGACGAAGACCCAGTCGCCCGCCTGCCAGCCCTGCACGCAGGCGATGCCGTTTGCGCGCGACCAGTGGCCCTCGGGCGTGAGCGGACGCTTGTCCCCACCCACCACGGCGAAGGCGTCGATCTCCAGCAGGAGCCCCTCGTAGGCAAGGCCCGAGACCGGTGTCTCGGTCGTGACCGGCCCAGGCGCGGAAAGATACTCGGCCTGCACCGCGTCGATCCCCCGCACGATCTCGTCCGCTGGCGGGCTCCCGTCATCGACCACGTAGTAGACGTTCTGCTTCACGACGTCGCCGAAGTCGGCACCCGCCTCGCGCAGCACGCGGCCGATGAACTCCATGATGTTGCGGGTCTGGGTCTCGATGTCGCCGCCGACCGTGCGGCCCTTGTCGTCCGCCGAGATCTGGCCGCCGACCACGACCAGGTCGCCAAGCCGCCAGCCCTGGGAAAGCGTGACCGGCATGCTCCAGTCCCAGTGCCCGGCGGGCATGATGCGGCGTTTACTCATGGCGGCTCGTCTCCCCTTTCTTGCTTTTGCGCTCGCCCCTACCGCCTGCCGCGCTCGGCCGCCTTGCCGCGGCCGTTGTCGGCACCGAGCGGCTTGTCCCACTTGAACAGGCTCTTGTAGAGGCCCAGTCCCATCATTGGTTCCACTTGAGCGATATCGTCCGAGCCGTAGCAGTGGGCGTCGAGGAAATCGCGCAACTCGTCGGGCGAGCCGCACACCACCTCAGCCAGCAGGTCGAAGCGCGCGGCGACGCGCATCACGTAGACGACCTCCGGCCGGTCGCGGAAGTGGGACGCCACCTCATGGGCGCTGGCGCCGCGGGCGACCTTGATGCCGAGCATCGACCAGGCCGTGTAGCCCAGCGCCAGCGGGTTCACCACCGTGATGAAGTGGATCAGGTTGGCCTTGTGCATCTGCCCCACGCGGGAGCGCACGGTGCCTTCGGAGACGCCGAGCGTGCGCGCAATGGAGGAGAACGGCATGCGGCCGTCCTCCTGCAGCAAGGCGACGATCTCCCGGTTGAGCCCTTCGATGTGGGGGATCGACGAATAGGCGACCGCATCGCCTTGCAGGTCCGCCATCCCGATCTGGCGCAGGCCCATGATCGGCGCGGGCTCGGCCTCCGTCAGCGCGCGGAGCCGAGGCTCCCGGCTGCTCCCCTTCGCTTGCGAGGGTGGTTTCGAGGCGCTCATGCCGCCTCCCGATGCGATCGGCGGAATTCGGTCTTGGCCACGCCCAAGCGTGCCGAATTCCACGATTGGTTGTAGCGACCTTCCGGTAATCCGTCAACAGACGGGCAAGAACTCACGAATTTCGTATCCTTGGATTCGATTTGGGCCGCGTGTAAGGTCGCCGCAACGGTTGCCGCGAGGAGGGAAGCGATGACGCTCAAGCTGATCGATAACCCGGTACCGTGGCCGGATGGGGCGCGCTGCGCCGTGGCCATCACCTTCGACATCGACACCGACAGCATCCTGCACCTCGATTTCCCCGACAAGGCCGAGAACATGCTCTCGGCCAACTCGTTCCTGAAGTACGACGAGGTGGCGATCCCGCGCATTCTCAAGGTCTACGCGCACTACGGCATCAAGCAGACCTTCTTCTATCCGGCGTGGTGCATGGAGCGCTATCCGCACCTGGTGGATGCGATCCTCGAAGGCGGGCACGAGATCGCGGCCCACGGCTACCTCCACGAGAACCCCAACGACGAATCACGCGACCGGCAGGAGTACTGGCTGGACCGGCAGATCGACGTGATCGAGCGCATGACCGGCCGGCCCCCGAGCGGCTGGCGCGCACCGCTCTACAACGCCTCCAAGCATTCGCCGACGCTGCTGGCCGAGCGCGGCATGCTCTACGACGCGAGCCTGATGGGCGACGACGTGCCCTACGTGCTGAATACGCCCAAGGGCGAGGTCATTTGCCTGCCCTCGCATTGGGGCATGGACGACTGGCCGCACTACATGCACAGCCTCGATTTCCACTACACCATGACCATCAAGTCGCCGGACGAGGCCATGCGGGTCTTCGATTCCGAGTTCGAGGCCATGTACGAGAACGGCGGCATGCTGATCACCGTCTGGCACCCCTTCGTCTCAGGCCGGCTCGCCCGGATGCGCCGCGTGGCCGCGTGGATCGAGGCGCTGCAGAAGAAGGGCGGCGTCTGGTTCGCGACCATGGACGAGATTGCGCGCCACGTTCGCGCCTGCATCGACGACGGCTCGTGGACGCCGCGGGTCGAGCAGATGCCCTACTACGACGGCCGCATCCCGGAATGGGAGCCGCAGGAGGCGGCAGCCGCCGCCGAGTAGCGTCGGCGCGCGCAAGTCGCGCTCTCGAAGGTCTGGAAGCGCGAGGTGCCAAGCATGACCGACACGCCCGAGAGCAGCGGGACGGCGCGGGCCGCGGCGGCAGCGCCCAACCGGGGCTTCCCGAACCCCTTCGAGTTGCCCACGCCCGACGGCGCCGATGGCTGGGAGGAGCTCTATCCCTACTACTGCCTGATCAGCGACGAACGCCGCGCGATGGAGGAGGGAAAGTTCTGGTTCTTCGACGGGATGCACAACCCGGAGCCGCTCTATCCCTTCGACACCATCATGACCGAGAACTGGTGGGTGGCCGCCAGCCAGATGGCGAGCCGGGTCTGGCCGATTCCGGTCGCCATGGGCATCGATCAGCGCCTGGTCAACGGCTACATCTACGTCAGCCCCAACAGCGTCACCGACCCTGACCGGATCGCCGCGCGGCACGAGCACTTCGCCCGCCGCGCCGGCCACTACTTCGAGAATTGGGACGAGATCTACGGCAACTGGGTCGAGAAGGCGAAGGACTGCATCGCGCGCCTGACCGAAATCGAGTTCCGCCCTCTGCCGGAGCTGGAGCCCGAGGAGAACGTCTTCGGCCACCGCGGCGTCTACTCCTCTCACGACCTGCTCAGCGCCTACAACCGGTTGATCGAGAACATGCTCGAGATGGGCTCCTACCATTTCGAGATGCTGAACCTCGG